>CAYGUY010000003.1:74625-91320 GCA_964353165.1 uncultured Maribacter sp. | reverse complement strand
GCAACGACACCTCCGGAATATACCTTACACAAAGCATTAACAGGTAAGAAGGTGAAGGATATAGTGGATAATACCGCTTTATCTCAAAAGCTGGAAAGCTATAAAATTAGCCCAAAGGAGTTTGCTACAATTGAAATCAATGGGAACGATTTGAATATGTACATAATCAAACCGGCCAATTTTGATCCTGCCAAAAAATACCCTTTGTTTATGTACCAGTATAGTGGTCCAGGATCTCAAAACGTATCCAATAGTTGGATGGGTGATCGGGACTACTGGCACCAACTCCTCGTTTCCGAAGGCTATATTGTAGCTTGTGTTGACGGAAGGGGAACGGGATATAAAGGAAATGACTTTAAAAAGGTAACCTACTTAAATCTGGTGAAATACGAGACCGAAGATCAAATTGCGGCCGCCAAAAAGTTGAGCGAGTTGGATTACATAGATGAAGAGCGCACTGGAATTTGGGGTTGGAGCTTTGGCGGTCACATGGCTACCAATAGTCTGCTGCAAGGAAATGATACCTTTGAAATGGCCATAGCGGTAGCGCCCGTTACATCTTGGCGTTTTTACGATACCATTTATACGGAACGCTTCATGCGAACGCCAGAAGAGAATCCATCAGGTTATGATGATAATTCGCCCTTTAACTATCCGGAATTGCTTCAGGGAGACTTTTTGTTGATTCATGGTTCAGGGGATGACAATGTGCACGTACAAAATACGATGCGTATGATAGAGGCACTGGTGCAAGCCAACAAACAATTTGATTGGGCAATATATCCCGATAAGGCACATAGCATTAAGGGCGGTAATACCCGCATTCACTTATTCAATAAAATGACCGATTTTGTGAAAGCAAAGTTGTAACCTAAAAATAAACCAACTAAATTCAATCGACTATGGCAGATAATGAACTAGCACATCAAAAAGAACTTTTTGGACATCCGGTAGGATTGTTTTACCTGTTTTTTGCAGAATTATGGGAACGCTTTAGTTTCTATGGGATGCGTGCTTTGCTTACCCTTTACATGATCAATGTAATTTTTGAAAAACTGGTTGAACGGGATTTTGCCACGGCTGCAGTTTACGCATCCTATGGTTCTTTAGTGTATGCATCAACAGTAATTGGAGGAAAAATTTCAGATCAGATTTTAGGGATGCGTAATTCCATTTTTTTGGGAGGTATTCTTATGTCCATTGGTCATTTTGTCTTGGCAATTGAGAATGATATGGCATTTTTCTTGGCTTTATCCTTGATTATCGTAGGAAATGGTTTCTTCAAACCTAATATTTCTACGTTCGTTGGTACCTTATATCCCTATGGTGATCCCAAGAAAGACTCTGGGTTTACCATTTTTTATATGGGTATAAATATTGGAGGATGGGCGGCTCCCTTATTATGTGGTTGGTTAGCGGCAACATATGGGTGGCACTATGGGTTTGGGTTGGCAGGAATTGGTATGTTAACAGGATTAATTGTGTTTTGGAGCGGTATTAAGAAGAACGTTTTTGGAGATAGGGGATTACCACCAAATAAAGAAGTAATGGAAAAGAAGGTTCTTGGTATTAAACAAGGCGTTCTAGTTCCTGTGTTAACCGTTCTTTCTGCTCCGCTCATTGCTTTGTTGTTAGCATCCTATAAATCAATAGCTACGGAAGGGATTTTTGGAGGTCAGAATATTGTCAATATCATTTTTAAAGGTATTGGAATAGCAGTGTTGGCTTATCTCGCCTACGAAATGTACAGGGCTACTTTGGATGAACGAAAAAAGCTATTCGTTGCAGTGCTTATTACGGTTTTCATGACCATATTCTGGGGTTTTCATGAGCTTTCGGGTAGTGTGATCACCTTGTTTGCTGCTAGAAATATTGATTTGGAAGGAATTATGAGTGCGGCTCAAACCAACTCCCTAAACTCCATGTGGATTATTATACTTGCCATTCCAATATCCATGATGTGGACATGGTTGAGCAAGAAGAATTCAAATCCCCGTACACCCTATAAATTTGGCTTGGGATTACTTTTTGCCGGTATTAGTTTCTATGTGCTTGCCATTAGCGGCGAAAGTGCCAATGCAAACGGACTTGTACCCTTCGCATATCTTTTATTAATGTATTTCTTATTGTCCATAGGTGAATTGTTTATGTCTCCTGTTGGGCTTTCTAAGATTACGGATTTATCCCCAAAACGAATCGTTGCGTTTATGATGGGTGTTTGGTTCTTATCTTCTGCCTTTGCCTTTCAGATAGTTGGTTTTATTGGAAAACAGCTGGCTATAGAAAGTACGGATAAAAATGTAGGTGGCTTTGAAACCCTAGCCGTTTATACGGAAGGCTTTGATTTAATCGCTAAGTATTCCATTGCGGCGGGTGTTATCGTACTTCTCGCATCCCCATTAATCAAAAAGCTGATGGGTAACGTGCATTAATGAAAAAACCTTATTCAAACCTATAAAATCCCTTTTCCCCAGTATGGTGGAAAGGGATTTTCCTTTTAAGGCAGGTAGTTTTCCAACGGTTCACGTAACTTGTATAATTGCTTCCATCGGCTATAATTTCTGTAGGATTTGTAGTGGCTATCAATCTATCTAAATTAATTTTTGGGGAGTTGGTCAAGAGGATGTTGCCATTTCTTTTTTCCTTTGGATAAATAGCTAAACTGTCTATAATGATCAGTGATGTTCCATTTAGCAAATAACTATTAGCGAGGGTATCGAACTGTATCTTATTTATGCGCTTTCCTATTTTTAAGTCTGTCAATAATCTATTGGATACTATAGAATCTGATGTGTAAACATTCGCAACACTACCCATATTACTTACCAATACAGTATTTTTAGTTTGATGCAGCAAAAGCACCTCTTTTTGCTTTCCTGCCATAACTTCTTCGTAAATGGTATAACATTGAAAGCATAGGATGCTAAAAAGAAACAAGGTTAGGCGTTTAAAAATCGTTTTAGTTAGTGTTTGCACCATGGTAATCAGAATAAAAAAAGCAAGTGTCAGTTGTACACCATCAAATGAAATTTGTTTGAAAATGAAATCTTCTTGCGCTGCTACCCAGGCCACAATGGCATTCATATAGGAGATTACTTCATTATAGCCCCAAGCCAAGGTTTCATGTAACTGATTGACTAGCGATAGGATTATGACCAGAATGCCAGCCCCTAGGATTAACCCAAGTGCGGGCACAATCAGCAAGTTGGAAATAAAAAACAATCCTGGAAACTGATGGAAATAAAACAAGCTAATGGGCAGTACGCCCAGTTGTGCAGCTACACTTACAGAGAGCAACTGCCAGATATAGCGGACAGGTTTAAGTTTCGGATACCAGAACCTTTGAAATAACGGATATATCCAAACGATGGCCAATACCGCTGTATAACTCATTTGAAACCCGACGTGAAACAACAGGTTGGGATTGATGAACAGCAGGATAAAGAACATGGATAGGGCAAGGATATTGAAGGTGTTGCTGGGTCTGTTTAAATATAGTGCGTAAGCTACAAAACTGAACATGGTGCAGGCCCGGACTATGGATGCCGACAGACCTGCCAAGAATGCAAAGCCCCAAAGCAGCAGCACGGTTATAATCAAACTTATTTTTTTGCCTTGTGGAAGGCGTTCCAATGGTCTCAATAAGAACTGTAGAACTAGGAGCAGGATTCCAATATGTAATCCCGAGAGCGCCAGAATATGAACCGCACCCGCATCTTTATAGTAATCGTAGGTTTCGGTAGAAATATCGTTGCGTTGCCCTAGGAGCAAGGCTTGTATAACCCCAAGTTCCTCCGGTCCAAATCCTTGTTGCCGCAATTTTTTTATAATGTGATTCCTAGCGGTAGCAGCGATTCCGAAAATAGTGGTGGACGCTTTTTCTTTTACTACATAATTGTCAGCGCTCAGATTAAGTTGATGATAGACCCCTAATTCTTCTAGGTATTTTTTATAATTAAATTGGTATGGATTTAAGGGTCCTTTGATTTCCGAAAGTTCCAGTATGCTAAAGAGCTCAGCATCTACTTGCAAGGGTGCTGGGCTATCTAAAAGGCTTCGGTTAAGTATCAGTTTTCCGGTGGCATAGGTCCCATCTGCATGTTCAACCGTTGCGATATATCGCTCTGAAAAGGAAGTAGGTTTTAATACCTCCCTGATTTTTAAATGCCAAACACGATGCTCTTTTGGAATTGTTTTACTGTAGTGATGACTATGTGAATTTGGCTGGGCGTTTAAAATAATAAATATTCCTAAGACAATTGTAGTGAGACTAGCAATAACGCCAAACCAAGCCGATTTTTTGTTTGGATCAAATTGATATACAAAACCTAGTACTATAAAAAGGAGTACTGTTAGTCCTAGGGCATAGTTACTGTCAAAAGGAAAATTTTTTCCGAGTAGAATGCCAATGACAAGCAGTAGCGTTAGTTTTATAGGAACAAACGCAAGGAGCTTCATTTTATAGTATTCTAGTAGCTTTTACAAAAGCGCTATTCCAAAAACCTTCTCTTAAGGAGGAAACCGTTACCCCGCGTGATGTGGAGGAATGAATGAATTTTATCTCGCCATCTTCCACGTTTACCACCATTCCCACATGATTGATGCGTTTGGCCCTTTTTTGGGTTTTAAAGAACAGCAGATCTCCTTTTTCAACATCTTTTATTCTTATTTTTTTACCCTCTTCCGCCATATGGATAGAGGTTCTTGGAAGTTTTATGTCATGTTCGGCAAAGGAAACATATAAAAGACCTGAGCAGTCCATACCTTTTTCTGTAGTACCGCCAAATTTATAGCGCACACCAGAAAAGGTAAGTGCTGTATTAATGACCTTATCCGCTTGTGTAATATTTGAGTTTAAAGGTTTCTGTTTTTCTTCATTACGTTCTATCGGTTGTGTGTTACCGCGTCTTTCATTATCAGCCGCTGCCACAGAAATCTTACGTTCCTTAGTTGATAGTGTAGTATTTTTATTGCTTCCACAGCTAGCGATAATCAGTACGAGCAGTATATATAATAGTTTTTGCATGTATTTCAAATACCTTATTTAATGGACTTTAAAATTATAGAATTATTCTATATGATACCACTTCATACATTAGGCATCAATTGTTTACTTAATTTAACCAGATGTTTTGCTATTATTATAAATCAATTTTGCCGCTTTATAGCTGGCTCCTGCTCCTCCTAATTTTACAATTAATGCTTCGTAGTTTCGTAATTGTTCGGTTTTGAAAGGGTCCGTCAAGATAGCTTCCAAGGCCTTTTTGAGGCTTTTTTGAGTAAAATCGTTTTGAATGAGTTCTTTCACTACTTCTTTCTGCATAATTAAATTGACCAAAGAAATATAGTCTAAGGTGATAATGCGTTTTGCTATTTGATAGGAAATCCAATTTGCTTTGTAGCAGACTACTTGAGGTACTTTAAATAGGGCGGTTTCTAAGGTCGCCGTTCCGCTAGTGACCAACGCTGCTGTTGAAATCGAAAGTAAATCGTAGGTCTTGTTTTGTATTATTTTAACATTTGTGGAAGATAGAAAGGTTTTATAAAATGCCAGTTCTAAACTTGGTGCCCCGGCAATCACAAATTCATAATCCGGAAAATCGGGGGTCAAGGAAAGCATCAGCGCCAGCATTTTCTGTACCTCTTGTTTACGGCTTCCTGGAAGCAGGGCAATAATTGGTTTTTTAGAATCGATTTCATGGGTTTCCCTGAATAATTTTTGATCGAGGTCCTTTCTATTCGCAATAGCATCAATGAGAGGATGCCCTACAAAATTTACCGGATAGTTATGTTTTTCATAAAATTCTTTTTCAAATGGGAGAATTACCTGCATAGCATCCACGTAGCGTTTTATTTTTTCTATTCTTCCCTCCCTTGATGCCCATAATTGCGGAGAGATATAGTAATTGGTCTTGAAACCATTAGTTTTTGCCCATTTTGCTATACGTAGATTGAAGCCGGAATAGTCAATAAAAACGATGATATCAGGATTAAAATTTGTAATGTCGGTTTTGCAGAAAGCAATATTTCTAAAGATGGCCCTAAGGTTCATGAGTACTTCCAAAAACCCCATAAAGGCCATTTCCTTATAGTGTTTCACTAGATTTCCGCCTGCCGTTTTCATTAAATCACCGCCCCAACAGCGTATCTCCGCCCTCTCATCTTCCAGTTTTAAAGCTTTAATTAGATTGGAACCGTGAAGATCTCCTGAGGCTTCGCCTGCGATGATGTAGTATTTCATACTAAAAGACCTTGTAGTAAAGAATTATAAAAGCAGTAAGCATAGTTGCGATTAATACTCCTTTTGCTCGCTCGTTTCTTTTTAATCTTAAAAAACCAAAGAATGCTATTAGATTGAGTAAGGCTCCTAAAGCCAATAGACTTCCTATGTGACCTTGAGCTACCGCCGCGTAATAGGTTTCTGTTATGCTAAAGTCTGAAAATAGAAGAATATATAGCAGGGTTCCAAGGGTATTGGCTATAACGCCTACTAAAAAACCAATAATTATTTCTTTTTTAGTATTCATAGGTAATAATGCAAAAGTTCAAAAATTGTTATTTTTTAATGATAGCATATTTTCACAATCCGAACTATAGCCCCCAGGAATTTAGTTCCTGTATAACGTGGTGCGCGGTTAGGTCAAATTGGGTGGGAACAATTGAAATATAGCCATTCGCTAATGCCCATTCGTCCGTATCCTCCCCTTTGTCCAGGAGTTCAAATTTTCCGGTAAGCCAATAATAATCCTTGCCCATTGGGCTGGTACGTTTATCAAATTTTTCCTTCCAGTTTGCGCGGGCCTGTCTACAAATTTTAATTCCCTTTAAGTTACTTTTCTCAAGTTTGGGAATATTTACATTTAGTACTACTCCCTTAGGAATTCCATTGGATAAGGCTTGTGATACGATTTCAGTTATAAAATTACTGGCATGTGAAAAATTGGCATCCCAATTGTAATCGCAAAGTGAAAAACCGATAGCAGGTATTCCTTCAATGCCTGCCTCTATGGCAGCGCTCATGGTTCCTGAATAAATTACGTTTATAGAAGAATTGGACCCATGGTTTATACCGCTAACACAAATATCAGGTTTTTTATCCAATAGTTCTTGAAGCGCCAGTTTAACACAGTCAGCAGGGGTTCCGCTACAGCTATATTCCTCATTTCCAGTATCGTTAGAATCTGCATTCATTTTTTTTGAATAGAGAGTGCTATCCAAGGTTATGGCGTGCCCCATTCCAGATTGTGGACTATCAGGAGCAACCACAACTACATCGCCCAAGGTCTTCATTAATAACACTAAAGTGCGAAGCCCGGGAGCGGTAATACCATCATCGTTGGTGACCAAAATCAAGGGTTTTTCCATTCTATATACTTTGTAAGGTAAAAATACGTTTTTATACAGAATCGGGCGAGGATACCGTTTAACAAAAAATTAAAGTATTGTTCTTAAGTTGGCATGGTTTTTTCTTTATCTTAGGGCATTATGGCTTTCGGAAAAAGCATTTAAACCCAAAGGATTTTGAAAAAGAAAATTAAAAATAGTTTTATGAAAAGAAATTTAGTCTATATCTCTATAATACTATTGGTTGCTGTGGCTTCCTGTAGTTTTACTAATAAATCTTTTGAGAATGATGATAAGGACAAACTATTGTTAGACCTCATTACTTACGTGTTAGAAAAAGGACATTACGAACCAAAGCAGATCGACGATGATTTTTCTGTTAGTGTTTTTGAAGATTTCATTGATCTGGTAGACCCTACAAAACGGTATTTTATCGCATCGGATATTGCAGAGTTTGAGCAGTACAAATTTCAGATAGATGACCAGATAAAAAATACGGACATTACATTTTTCAACGTAGTCTATACAAGGTTAACGGAGCGAATGGAAGACGCTAAGGGTATTTATAAGGAAGTGCTCAAAGTTCCTTTTAATTATAACGACATTGAAAATATTAGTATTAGATATGAGGAGGAATCATTTGTTTCCAGTAAAAAGGATTTGCAGGAACGGTGGAGGAAACAATTAAAGTATGCTACATTGGGTACCTATGATTCTAAACTTACCCATGCAGAAACTAAGGATGAATCAGGAACATTCGATGATCATGATCATAGTGCACATACGCCAGAGGAAGCTGAGGTAGAGTCGAGAAAATCTACTGAAGCTACTTTAAATGAGTTCTTTGATTTTGTGGATGATATGCAACGTAAAGATTGGTTCGTACAGTATATCAATACTATTGTAGATGAATTTGATCCGCACACCTTTTATTTTGCGCCGGAGGAGAAGGAGAAGTTTGATATGGGTATGTCCGGTAAATTTGAAGGTATTGGGGCACGACTTCAAAAGAAACCGGAAGGTGCCAAGATAGTTGAAGTTATTTCCGGAGGTCCTGTTTGGAGAGATGGAACCCTAGAAGTTGGTGATGAGATAATTAAGGTTGGGCAGAACGGAGATGAGCCAATCAATATAGTAGGAATGCGAATAGATGATGCCGTAAAATTAATCAAAGGACCACAGGGTACCATCGTAGATCTTACCGTAAGAAAGGTAGACGGTTCTTTGGAGGTCGTTTCGTTGACGAGAGATGTTGTACTTTTAGAAGAGTCCTATGCGAAGTCGGCCAGTATTATTAGGGGTGATCAGAAATTTGGCATCATCAACCTACCAAAGTTTTATGTGGATTTTGAAGATTACAGCGAAAGAAATGCGGCTACAGACGTAGCTAAAGAAGTAGAACGGCTTAAGCAAGAAGGAGCGGAAGGACTTATAATAGACTTGCGAGATAATGGTGGGGGTTCTTTAAAAACCGTGGTTGAAATGGCAGGTTTGTTCATCAAAGACGGGCCCATAGTGCAAGTACGTTCTGGTGGCGAGAAAAAAGACGTTTATGACGATAAGGATGAAAGAATACAATGGGACGGCCCTTTGGTAATTTTGGTAAACGAACTATCTGCATCAGCGTCTGAAATATTGGCTGCTGCGATGCAAGATTATAAAAGGGGTATCGTTATCGGCAGCAAACAAACTTTTGGAAAAGGTACGGTGCAAAATGTAATACCTTTGGATAATATAGTTCGTAGCAATGAACATGGAGATTTAGGTGCGATTAAATTAACTACACAGAAATTTTATAGAATAAATGGTGGATCTACTCAGTTAGAAGGCGTTAAAAGTGATGTTGTTGTGCCAGACAAATACAGTTATATCGATTTAGGTGAAAAAGATCAGTCTAATCCATTGAAATGGGATAAGATTTCTCCTGCTGATTACACCTTATGGGATGGTTATATCGATTATGACAAAACCATCGCAAACAGTAATAAGCGTATGGCGGACAACCCTCAGATTAAACTTATCGAGGAACATGCAAAATGGTTAAAAGCAGAGCAGGATGAAACTGAAATATCCCTGAATTACAAAACGTATAAGGAAGAACAGGAAAAAGATAAGGAGCAGTCTAGCTTCTTCAAGAAATTGTCAGATTATGATTCCAAATTAACATTTGAATCCTTGCAATATGAGCAGGAATTATTTACCCAAGACTCCGTGTTAAGGGAAAAGCGAGATCGATGGCACAAAAATTTAGCTAAGGATGTTTATGTAGAAGAAGCAGTGAACGTTTTGGAAGATTTAAAAATGAATAATCTGAAGAACATGAAGTTAGCGAGTAGTGTAAAGAACTAAGACTATAGACTAAAACTTAAAAAACCACTCCAACTAGGGTGGTTTTTTTATGATTTTAATTTGTCGGAATGTAGCTTGCGTAAGGTTACCAATTTTGGATTTATTACTACTTGACAATACCCCTGGGAAGTATTGTTTTTATAATAATCTTGGTGGTATTTTTCAGCCTCATAAAATATTTCTATTGGACTTATTTCTGTAACTACTGGCTTATCGTAATACGCACCTATTTCCTTTACGACTTCCTTTGCAATAATCTGCTGTTCGGTGTTATGGTAGAAGATTACCGAACGGTATTGCGTACCGGTATCAGCACCTTGTCTGTTTAGGGTCGTAGGGTCGTGGGTAGTCATGAAAATCAATAGCAAGTCAGCAAATGAAACCAGCTTGGGATTGTACGTGATTTGAACTACTTCCGCATGTCCTGTTAAACCAGAGCATATTTCCCTGTAGGTTGGCTTCCCTGGAGCAGTGCCACCTGTATATCCTGAAACTACCGAGGAAATACCTTTTACTTCTTGAAAAACTGCCTCCGTACACCAGAAGCAACCCCCGCCAATGGTGGCAACTTCATTAGTTGTTTTGTTCATATTATACCTCCTTAGTTATTTTCATCGATTCCGAATTAATACAATATCTTAGGCCGCTTGGCTCTGGTCCATCAGGAAATACGTGCCCAAGGTGGGCATCACAGGAATTACAAAGCACTTCTACCCTGACCATGCCAAAAGAATTATCTTTATGGTACTTTATGGCGTTTTCCTTTATAGGTTGGGTAAAACTTGGCCAACCAGTTCCCGATTCGAACTTAATAGTAGAATCGAATAGGGGCGTGTCGCAACAGATACATTCATATTTTCCTGCATCGTGAGAGCTGCAAAGGGCTCCGGAATGTGGTGCTTCAGTACCTTTTTTTCTTGTGATTCTAAACTGCTCCGGAGTTAATATAGCTTTCCAATCGTTTTCGGTTTTCACCACTCTGTTGTCCGGTTCGGGGTTGCCGTTTACCGAAAAATGAATCACATCTTTCCAAGTAATCATCATATCTTCTCTTTTCTTTTTTTTAACTACTGCATCGTTCGTCAACGACCGTCGAGTTTTACAAAATTAAACTAAATTTGACCAATGCGTACGTATTCAAAAAATAGAGTAATTTACACCCTTTTATTAGGTCTTTGTTTAGTAGGTTTTTGGCTTTTTGAGAATTTTTATACCCCTAGTACATATTCTAAAAATAAAGATACTAATGCAAATAGGGCCTTTCCGGAATATTTTTTTCCTAGCTCTACAACCAACGAAATTGTTCATCATACACATTTTTCTCTCTCTTATAATGAAAAGTACGAGCAGGCAGAATGGGTAGCCTATGTTTTGATGAAGGAGCACCTCACCCATGACGATAGAAAGCGTCCTTATTTTATTGAGGACCCATATGTAAGAACAAAATCTGCCGATTGGCGTAACTATAAGGGTTCAGGTTACGATAGAGGTCATCTAGTTCCTGCAGGTGATCGAAGGTTTAATGAACAAGCGTATAACGAAACTTTTTATACAAGCAACATAAGCCCTCAGAATCGTGAGTTTAATTCGGGTTTATGGAATAGGTTGGAGATGCAGACCCGTAGTTGGGCAAAACGTTACAAGACTTTATATGTTATTACAGGAGGTGTTTTGCTTGAAGGATTGGACAAAATAGGGGAGGAAGATGTTGCAGTGCCTGAATACTTCTATAAGATTATTGTTAGGGAATATAATGGAAGCTTAAAAGTGTTAGCTTTTTTAATGAAGGGAGAAGATAAAACAAAACCTTTGCAACATTTTGCAGTGCCCGTAGATCGTATCGAAGAGCTTACTAAAATCGATTTTTTCTTTCAAATGGACAAACAAACACAAATGGGAGTAGAAGAAGAAGTAGTGTTAAAAAATTGGAAATTTTAGAAATTTTCTTTTAATCTGTTGGTATCCATTTTAAGAAATATGAACAACAATACGGTAAAGAATAATAATCCGGAGCCGCCATAGCTAAAAAAAGGCAACGGAATTCCTATCGTGGGTAGCACACCTATGACCATACCAATATTTATAAAATAATGTATGAATAAAATGGAAATTACGCCGTACCCATACATTCGTGCAAAATCGTTTTTTTGACGTTCTGCCAGCGAAATCAATCTTAGGAATAATAAAGAGAATAACAAGATAACCGATCCAGTACCCACAAAACCCCATTCCTCGCCTACAGTACTGAAGATATAATCGGTGTGTTGTTCTGGTACAAAATCTCCCTTGGTACGTGTGCCTTCCAAAAAACCTTTTCCAAAAATACCGCCTGATTCTATTGCTTTTTCAGATTGATAGGTGTTGTACCCTATTGTTTTGCGAATTTCCTCTAATTTATTGGGGTCCTTTTCAAGTCGTAACCAAAGACTGAAACGATCTCGATGTCGTTGTTCAAATACATTCTTAAATACAAAGTTTACAGAAAGTGATAACAATATAATTACAATGCATACTAGGGTCATCGGTATAACGGGTATCTTAAAACTCTTTCGTTTTAAGGTGTATATAAGTATAATTAGTAATGCAAGTCCAATAGCTATCCAAATGGTGCCGAACATTAAGGTGAATATAAATACAAGTATTACCGTACCTACTATTCCTAAATAAAACAATGGAAGACCTTCTCTAAAAATAACAAACATTAGTGCAAAGAATACGAGTGCACTGCCAGGATCGGGCTGGGGGATGATAAGAATAACAGGTATCAGAATAATCAAAATAGCATATAGTTGGTCTTTTCTGCGTTTTATATCTGTTTGAATATCACTTAGGTATTTAGCAAGTGCCAGGGCAGTCGTTATTTTGGCAAGTTCCGAAGGCTGAAAGTTCATAAAACCCAAATCGTACCAAGAAGTGGCACCGGCTATAGTCTTTCCAAATACAAAAAGCCCTAATAAGGTAAGTATGGAAATTAGATAGAAAACGCTCGAAAAACGTTCGTAGAAGTTAACCTCAAGTGCCATTATGAGTATAATGGCGACAAAGCTTACACCAATAAAAAATAATTGCTTACCGTTTAAAGTGCCAAAATCAAAAAGGGATGTTTGAGTTTCGGTAAACGTACTGGAGTATATATTACTCCAACCTATAAGTACTAATGAAAGGTAAATAAGTACGCTGATCCAATCGATACGTTTTAGTATGCTTCTACCAGACACGCTCGTTTATTTTAAACTCTTCGCCGCTATAGGGTTTGGCGTATTCACGTTCCAATGTTTTTTCCAACATCTTTTTTTCCAAATCTTTTCTGGAAATATCTCCCTTCAAATATTTTTCGATCATTAGTGAAGCGATATGACCAGCGTATCTACTACCAAAATATCCATTTTCAATATATACTGCGATAGCAATTTTTGGATCCTCTACCGGGGCAAACGCAACAAAAACTGAGTGATCGGTTAGTTGTGTACGAACTCCGTTAATTTTAGTAAAATTTTCTGCTGTACCTGTTTTTCCCGCAATTGTTATGCCTGGTACTTGAAGCCATCTTGCAGTACCGCCAGGACTAGTATATACTTTAGACATTCCTTCAATGATAGGTTCAAAGTGCTCCTTGGCTATCGTAGTTTTTTTTGCCTCTGTAAATTTTGGATTATTGATAGGTTTTCCTTCAATCTTTTTAAGGATATGGGGCGTGTAATAAAACCCTCTGTTCGCTATAGCAGCTGTCATATTAGCCAGTTGAACGGGCGTTGCGAGTATTTCTCCTTGCCCAATGGAATTGGAAATGATATAGGAGGAGCTCCATCTATTATCTCCGTACCATTTATCATAGTATTCTTTGGAAGGGATTCGTCCTTTTTGTCCAAAAGGCAAATCGTACCCTAAATAATCTCCCAGACCAAAACTTTTCATGTGAGCCTCCCAAGCATCCATGCCCTCGTCAGTAGTTTCGTATTTTTCAAAAATTTTGCGAAAGGTAGCTGCAAAGTACGCGTTACATGATTTATAAATACCATCAACCATGCTACGTGACCCGCCACCGCAATGGCACCCTCTTTTTTTCTTCCCAACATAAAATCCATTATAACATCGCACGGTCGTCGTTTCGTCCATTACACCCTCTTGGAGTGCGATAAGTGCATTTAGTGTTTTAAACGGTGATCCTGGAGGTTGTTGGGCGTGTATGGATCGATCCCAAGTTGGGTTAGCTATAGTGTCGTTGTATAGTTTGGTGTAGTTCTTAGATCTTTTTCTCCCTACGAGCAGTGATGGGTCGTAAGTTGGGCCGGATATCATGGACAGAATTTCACCTGTGGCAGGCTCAATTGCAACGATGCCGCCCCATTTTCCGTTCATCAGCAGTTCCCCGTATTCCTGTAGTGTTTTATCGATAGTAACGCTTATTTGTTTCCCCTGCTCAGGTAAAGTATCCCAAGTTCCGTTTTTATAAGGGCCAATATCTCTATTAAACCTGTCTTTTTGAATGTACTGTACTCCTTTTCTACCTCGTAGCAAATCTTCGTAATAACGTTCTATACCCGTCCTGCCTTTAAGCTCGCCTTGCACATAATATTTATTTTTGGCTAAATCTCCTTCATTTACCTCGCTAATATAACCTAGTACATTTGCAGCACTTGGGGTATCGTAATAGCGCAGAGAACGTTTTTGGATATAAAAACCTGTGTATTTACGCATTTTTTCCTGAAGTCTGGCGTAGTCTTGTTTAGAAAGTTGTGGCACTAAAACGGAAGGCAATCTTGGGGAATACACCCTTGCCCTTCGTAGTTTATCTATAAATTTTTCTTTGTCTATATCAAGTAAGGCACAAAATTCAACAGTATCAAGCGCTTTTACCTCTCTAGGAATCACCATCACGTCATACGCAGGGTCGTTCCCAACCAATAATTCTCCATTTCTGTCGTATATATAGCCGCGCTCTGGGTAATCGTAAATCGCTTTTATGGCAGGATCTTCTAATACTTGATCAGGGGAAAAACTAAAAATCTGAAGGTATGACAGTCTAGTCAGAAATGTAATTCCGATCAAAATAATTAAAGATGAAAGAAGAATTTTTCTCATTCTTTTTTGGTGCTAAACAACGAAATGAACAGTAGACATAAAATTAGTGTCGCAAGTCCGATAGTTAGTGTTTTTTGTAAAATCAACAAGCTATTGGTAAAGCTGAAAATTTCTAATGTAAAATATGTAATGTGATGTATTACAACTAATAACGTTAAAAAAGTGAATTGTTGTGCCTTGGTGCTACTGTTTAATTTAAAACTTTGAAATTCATAATTGATGCCAAACACAAAACGCATAAGAACAGGTCTGAAATATGCTATGGTTACCGTTGCAGCTGCATTTATTGCCAAGGTATCCGAAAAGATATCTATACATAATCCTAACAAAAAACTGGTAATTAGAAAAGTAGTTTTATTCTCTTTGATGGGATACCAATAAATGAAAAGCACATACACTAACGGATTAATAAAGCCGAAAAAATTTAGTCTATTAAAAATAAGTATCTGCACCAGAACAAGTAGTGTAAAACGCAATAGATTTACAAAAAAGAAACTACCGATCATCCGTTTTAGTTTCTAGTTCTAGGTTTTCTATTTCTTCGCGGTTCAAATTTTTGATAATGTATATATTTTTGATGTTCGTCATATCGTTAAAGAGTGCAACATCTATGGAGTAAAAACTTTTAGAACTATCAAGGTCAAACTTCGAAATGGTGCCTATCGGAATATTTTCCGGAAATATACTACTGCTCGCTCCAGTAAGAATAGTATCACCTATTGATAACGGTGCCAATCTAGGAATGTCAATTAGTTGCACGGTTGAATAGCTTTGGGTATTCCATATTAAAGATCCAAAGTGGTTAGAATTTTTGATTTTTGCGTTAATTTTGGATTTATCGTTTAGAATACTCTGAACGGATGCAAACGAGTTTGATGTATTCTCAACGATACCCAAAATGCCCTTGTCCGTAATTACTCCCATGTCTTGCGTAATACTATCTGCTTCTCCCTTGTTTATGGTAATATAGTTTCGTTGATTCGAGTAACTGTTCTTGATGACCTGTCCTGTAATTACTTTATAGGTTATTGTGCTGTCCATTTGGGATATTCCGGAAGACTGTTTGTTGTATAATCTACGTCTAAGGATTTCGTTTTCCTTTAGTAAACTTTCATTTTCTTCCCTTAGATTAAAATAAGAAGTACTGTTCGTAGATATTTGATATATACTACCTGAAATATAGTTGGAAGAATTTAAAAATTTTGATTGGTGATAGGAATGGGATTGAAATGTAAATACGAAAGCAATCAGAAGAAGGAAGATATAAAGTAAAAATGTTTTATATCTGATTAGAAAATTTATAATCTGCTGCATTCACTTTTAAATTTTCAAAACCCTTAATCGTTCCAATACTTTCTAAAGAATCAATTGGAACGTTAAGCAATATTATTTTATCAATATGCTCTTGTATCTTTCTAGGTTTTTTAGTGCTATTCCGGTACCTCTTACAACAGCTCTTAACGGATCTTCGGCGATATACACTGGCAAGTCCGTTTTTTGTGATAATCTACGGTCTAATCCACGAAGCATAGAACCACCACCTGCCAAATAAATACCTGTATTGTAAATGTCCGCTGCCAATTCTGGAGGCGTTTGCGATAACGTTTCCATCACCGCATCTTCTACACGTAAAATAGATTTATCTAGAGCTTTGGCAATTTCTCTATAGGATATTTGAACTTGTTTGGGTTTTCCGGTCAATAAATCCCGTCCTTGAACCGACTTCTCGTCCGGTGGGGACTGCAAATCTTCTGTTGCGGAGCCAATTTCAATTTTAATAGCCTCAGCCGTTGTCTCGCCAACATAAAGGTTATGCTGGGTGCGCATGTAATAAATAATATCGTTGGTGAAAACATCCCCTGCAATCTTTACGGATTTGTCACACACGATACCACCTAATGCAATTACGGCAATTTCCGT
>CAYGUY010000003.1:69298-74525 GCA_964353165.1 uncultured Maribacter sp. | reverse complement strand
GTACCTAGGTCAATAGCTATTTCCTCGGTCAAGAAATCAAAAAATCCCATAGATTATAGTTTGGTTATAGATAAAAAGATGCATTTTATCGACAAAAGTAGTGAAATTAATGCTTAAAATGACGTGTGCCGGTCATGACCATCGAAATTCCGTTCGCATTGCAATAATCTATGCTCAATTGGTCCTTTATGGAGCCGCCCGGTTGTATCACACTGGAGATTCCTGCCTTGCCTGCGATCTCTACGCAATCGGGAAACGGAAAAAAGGCATCGCTGGCCATAACAGCGCCTTTTAGGTCAAAATTAAAGGATTGCGCTTTGTGTATCGCTTGGTTTAATGCATCAACTCGTGAGGTTTGTCCTGTACCACTGGCGCAGAGTTGCTTGTTCCTTGCCAAAACAATGGTGTTGGATTTGGTATGCTTACACAATTTAGAGGCGAAAATTAAATCTTGCAGTTCTTGCTCGGATGGTTTGGTATCTGTTGCATAGCTTACATCGGCAATGGCATCTGTTTTATGGTCCTTTTCTTGGAGCAGCATGCCGTTCAAACAGGTACGCACCAGCATTTCTGGCATTTTGGTTTCGTTCTGAATCAAGATGATTCTGTTTTTTTTGCCTTTTAGTATTTCCAATGCATTATCGGCATAGCTAGGGGCAATGACAACTTCACAAAATAATTTGTGTATTTCCTCCGCTGTGGCTTTGTCTATTTCTTTATTGCTGATGAGAACCCCTCCAAAAGCTGAAACCGGGTCGCCTGCCAATGCATCTACATATGCTTGGTGCAGCGTGCTGCGTTGTGCCAATCCA
This sequence comes from uncultured Maribacter sp., assembly GCA_964353165.1. GTDB lineage: Bacteria > Bacteroidota > Bacteroidia > Flavobacteriales > Flavobacteriaceae > Maribacter. The sequence continues at coordinate 73,713 of CAYGUY010000003.1, read as the reverse complement.
CAAGCGTTGTTGTGCTTTAAGATGGCGAAAGTAGGCGCGTCGTTTTTAAATTCGTTCATCAAATTCACTGCGGCATCGACATCTAATAAATTGTTATAGGAAAGTTCTTTTCCATGTAGTTTGGCGAACATAGCGTCGAAGTCTCCAAAGAAGAATCCTTTTTGATGTGGGTTTTCGCCATAACGCAGGACTTTACCAGTGGTTTCGCTCACCTTTAATGCTGCGATATCATGGTTTTGATTAAAATAGTTGAAAATTGCCGTATCGTAATGAGAGGATACATTGAAGGATTTAGCTGCAAATTTCTTACGGTCCTCTAAGCTAGTATTGCCATTATCTTTTGAAATGACTTCTAAAAATTCTGAATAATCTTCCATGGAGGGTACACAGATAACATCTTTGAAGTTTTTAGCTGCAGCGCGTATCAATGAAATTCCACCTATGTCAATTTTTTCGATAATATCTTGTTCAGATGCACCACTGGCAACGGTTTTTTCAAAGGGATATAAATCGACAATGACAATATCCAATTGCGGAATATCAAACTCGGCCAATTGGGCTACATCACTTTCGTTGTCCTGACGGTTAAGAATACCGCCGAACACTTTTGGATGTAACGTTTTTACGCGTCCGCCAAGTATGGAAGGGTAGCTGGTGACGTCCTCTACAGGAACAACATCAATACCTAGGTCCTTTATGAATTTTTCAGTACCACCGGTGGAATAAATGGTAATACCAAGTTCTTGAAATTTTCGAACAATGGGTTCTAAACCGTCTTTGTGGAATACAGAAATTAAGGCTGAAGCCGCTTTTTTAACAGTGCTCATGTGTAGTGCTTGTGATTAGTGGTATAAGCACACAAAAGTAAATTTTTTAATGCGGTTTTTTGTTTTAGGTTATCAACAAAAGAGAAAAGTTTTACACTTATATACAGACCTGTCAGGTTTTTACTGAAACAAGTTCAGCACAAGCAAAACCCGACAGGTCTGTATGGGGTTTAAATGAATTTGGCCACTTCTTCATTCACAAATTCCAAAAACCGTTCGTCTTCCTCGGTAAATGGGTCGGGCGTGTTTGAGTCAATGTCGATTTGCCCAATATTTTCACCGTTTACGAACAGCGGCACAACGATTTCCGATTTTACCGTAATGCTACAGGCAATGTAGTTGTCCTGGGCTTGCACATCTGGCACCACAAAATTCTGATTGCTGACAGCAACCTGTCCGCAGATACCTTTCCCGAACGGGATAATGGTATGGTCCGTTGGCGCACCTTCATAAGGGCCAAGTTTCAGCTCTTCCTTGGTTCCGTTCCTAAAATAAAATCCCACCCAGTCGTAATGAGCAATATTTTCTTTGAGCAGCTTGCAAATCTGCTGGAGTTTGGTATCGTTATCTTTGGGCGAAGTGCAAATGGCAGTTATTTTAGGACGGAGGCTATCGAACATGGTTCTTGTATTTTTTTTGGAATTTGGGTCAAAAGTCGATTTTAATTCGAAAACTACCAATACCAAAGCCCTTAAATATTCGTTAAGGCTCTATATCGGAATTTCAAAAACGGTATCTTTGCCTTGTGAAAAAAGCGTTTCATAAAATAGTATCCTTGGTAATGGCTGTTATGCTGTTGCTTTCAACAGTCTCTTGGACTATTGAAAAGCATACCTGTATGGGCCGTGTTATGGATGTTGCTTTGTTTGCAAAGGCTCAGGATTGCGGTATGGACGCAGCAATGCAGTCAATGGAAGATGAATCTTTGGAAAACCACTGCTGTGGGGACGAAACCCTTACCCTTCAAGGCCAGGACGATTTAAAAATTACGTTCAACGATATCAGTTTAGATCAACAAGTCTCTCTAGTTGCTTTTACAACAGCTTACCTTGCTTTGTTAGTTCCTACGGAACAGCAGACAAGTATAAATGAATATTATCCTCCACCATTACTCGTCAAGGACATACAGTTGCTTGATGAGACTTTTTTAATTTGATGTAAGGCCTCGCTTGAGGCCAGTTTTGGAATTCAATCTACCTATGCTCTGCATGGGGACAGATGAAAAACAAAAGCACCCAAGGATTTGGGAAAACATCAAATAAAACTTCATGAAATATATACTTTGGCTACTAGCCATTTTAATAGGGCACACAAGTTTAACTTTGGCGCAGGGTCCGCCTATTACGGCAGACAAGCCAATAATGCTCGGGGCAGGTAGTTTTACCGCAAGAACCTTGACCGAAATACGGCATACGGAGCGGGGTACATTTGCCTATGTGCCTTTAATGATGCGCTATTTGCCGTCATCCAACTCGGCAATTGGCCTTGATATTCCCTACTTGAACTATGATATTGAAAATGGTGCTAGTGGTAGCACCTTAGCCGATATTAAAATAATAGGGAAATATCAATTCTTTAGAAAAGACGCCACTGGTAAGACTTTTAGGGTGGTGGCCAAAACAGTGCAAACATTACCTACAGGAGAAGCGTTGGATATTATGGATTTAAGTGTTGGTAAATATGCTGGATATTACGGCATCGTTGCCGGATACGAAACCCTTAAATATGGCATATCCAACGAGTTGGGCTACAATGCAATGCCTGATGGTACCATGGACGAATTCCGCTATAAACTGGGATTTGGACTACCACTTCTAAAACCACAATACCCAAATAAACAGCTAAATCTTTTTTTTGAATACACTAATTCCTGGTTGGTAGAACGCGACTGGTATCAGTTGCTTTACGCCCAAGGAATTCAATATGCACGTAAGGCCACCACGTTTGAACTATCGGTGCAAGTACCTCTGGTGAGTGATTTTGAGGCCGGAAGAAACCTGCGGTACAGCCTTTTTTTTGGAGGTCGATTTACATTTTAATTAATAAAAACATAAACAATGAAAAAAACAATAGTAGTAACATTGGTCATCGGGATGTTGACCGTGTTCGGGGCAAACGCCCAAAAAGCAATGGATACATTTATGGTACAGGTAGACGGACTCGGTTGTCCTTTCTGTGCGTACGGATTGGAAAAGAAATTTAAAGAGTTCAAAGGTATCAAGGATGTAAAAATCGATATAGAAACAGGCGATTTTAGCTTTGCTTATCCAGCGGAAAAAGCGCTGACCTTAGACGCTGTAGAGCAGCAGGTAGAAAAAGCGGGCTATACCCCTATTACCGCTAGAATAGAGCGTGCAGATGGTACAACGGAAGAATCTGCGGGACAATCACTAACCGAAAAAACGGAAGGTTCGGTTACCAAAAACCTCATGGTTGCCGGTAATTGCGGTATGTGCGAGGCACGGATAAACAAAGCGGCAAAAGGTGTTGACGGAGTATCCGAAATTTCTTGGGACAGTGATACCAAAATGATGCAAGTATCCTTTAATGCGGCAGCAACTACATTATCCGAAATAGAAATGGCGATTGCCAAAGCGGGGCACGATACGAAAAATTATAAAGCAGATAAGGGAACCTACGACCAGCTACCCGCTTGTTGCCATTATGATAGAATAAGCCAATAATTAGAATTGCATTGGGACTCAATCTTTACCATTCAACTCGTTTTTGATTGCGTCCTAAGCACTAAAAATAAAAATAATGAAATACATATATACACTAGTATTAGGGCTATTATTGCTTGCGTCTTGTAAGCAACAAGAGGCACTGCCCAAAGCTTGGGTTTTTGCAAAAACTATCCAGTTAGAAGGGGTAAATCCTATTGGAATAGCTGAGCTAGATGGAAAACTATGGCTTTCCGATGGAGACCATAATCGTTTGGTGCGGATTGATGCCCATGGTAAAATTGAGAAGTCTATAGATTCTTTGGAACGACCAATGCATATTGATGCCACAAGTGGAACTATTTATATTCCGCAATATGGAGCGGACAATATTGCAACGCTGGAAAAAGGAAATTTGGGAGCACTTGTTGTAAGGGATAGTTTAGACGCACCAGCTGGTGTCTCTGTTTTAGGTAAAGAAATTGCAATTGCAGATTTTTATAACAATAGGATTCTATATTCTTCTGGTAACGAATGGATATACTTTGGAAAAGAAGGCAAAGCCAAGGGCGAGTTTTATTATCCAACAGATGTGCAGTTAACCGATTCCTTAATTTGGGTGGCCGATGCCTATAACAACCGCGTGCAAGCCTTTGATAAAAAAGGAAACTTTGTAAAAATGATGGGTCAGGATGAAAAAATGAATGCTGCAACGGGTATTTTTGTATCCGAGGAAGAAGTATTCGTGACCGATTTTGAAAATGACCGGGTTTTGGTTTTTGACCATGATGGGAACCTAAAACAGGAACTCTCCCAACATATTGAAAAGGCTACGGATTTGATAATATTTGGTACGCAGCTTTACGTGATAAATTACAGAAACGGTAAAATTAATGTATTTAATTTTGCAGAAGTGCCGCGTTCC
>CAYGUY010000003.1:55643-69198 GCA_964353165.1 uncultured Maribacter sp. | reverse complement strand
AAATTACAGAAACGGTAAAATTAATGTATTTAATTTTGCAGAAGTGCCGCGTTCCGAGGTCGAACAAAACGAATGATGAACAGTAGCAAGGATATGTGTATGAGGGCTAAAATGTTAGACTGAGCGCAGTCGAAGTCCATTTGTGAACGAATGATTTCTAGACTTGACCTGTATAGATAGTATAAAAATTCAATAACTGGATTTTTTATTTAACAACAGGTTCATATTCATTTTTCAAAAGACATTTAAATACGAAAATACTAATGAAACATACCTATATAGTTAATGGAATGACCTGTAACGGTTGCGTAGCATCGGTCAATAAATATTTGTCGGCTATAGATGGGGTGCAAGCCGTTGATATAGATTTGGAGAAATCCGAGGCGATGGTTCAAATGAATGCACATATTGGTTTGAACACTTTTAAATCGGCCTTACCAGAAAAATATAGTATTTCTGAAAAGGGGAATCACGTTATGGAAATGATTGCTCAGGAAGAAGAAAAATCAAAACTACAGCAGTTAAAACCTTTATTGTTGATATTTGCTTATTTGTTTTCCGCAGCCTTTTTGTTGAATTATAAAGATTGGAGTACTTCTGAGGCCATGTTAGATTTTATGGGGCTGTTTTATATCGTCTTTAGCTTTTTCAAACTGCTAGATTTAAAAGGATTTCCAGATAGTTTTCGTATGTATGACCCCTTGGCAAAGGTAGTTCCTGCTTATGGTTGGGTCTATCCCTTTATTGAGCTTTCGCTTGGTTTGTTGTTCTTAATTCGCATTCAAATACCCGCTGCCTTAGCGGTCACTATCGTTATTTTAGGGATTACAACCATAGGCGTTACCAAAAGTTTATTGGACAAAAAAAGTATTCGCTGCGCCTGTTTGGGAACTGCCCTGAAACTGCCTATGACAGAGGCTACCTTTATTGAAAATGCGATCATGTTGGTCATGGCTTTTGCGATGTTGTTTCAAATGGTGTAAGGAATTGATAATGAGAAACTTTATTTTAACTGTTTTATTTATAATTCCGGTTTTTACATTTTCCCAGACTGTATTGGAGGGTGTGGTTATGGAGCACGCTCCCACAACAAACCTCCCCTTGTCCGGTGCCAATGTATACTGGCTTAATTCCCAAACCGGAACCATCACAGACGATGCGGGATTTTTTAGTGTTCCGTATTCCGAGGAATATGACAAACTGATTATTAGTTATGTCGGTTTTAAGACCGATACCCTAACGATTCATGAACCGAAAAAAGTAAACCACTTTTTAAATCCTTCAAACGAATTAGATGAGGTGGTGGTACGACAGCAACGAGATGCTGTCGAAAAGACCTATTTCAGCGCTCAAAATGTGGTTACGGTTAATAGTGCGGAACTCTTGAAGGCAGCCTGTTGCAACCTGTCCGAAAGTTTTGAGACCAACCCGGCCATAGACGTTAATTTCTCTGATGCGCTAACGGGTACCAAGCAAATTCAAATGTTGGGACTTACGAGTCCCTACCTGCTCATAACCCAAGAGAATATTCCAATGGTGCGCGGTGCCTCACAGGCATACGGGCTCACATTTACCCCAGGGACTTGGGTAGAGAGTATACAGATTACCAAAGGTGCGGGCAGTGTGGTCAATGGCTACGAGAGTATTTCCGGACAAATAAATACCGAGTTGGTAAAACCGTTAACGGACCAGCGCTTGTTCGCGAACGGCTATGCCAATCAGAACGGACGGCTGGAACTTAATACCCACTTTAACCACAACCTGTCCGATAAATGGAGTACAGGTCTGTATATCCACGGAAATATACGAACACAAAAAGAGGACAGGAACAACGATAATTTCCTGGATGCGCCACTTGCGGAACAGGTAAATATTATGAACCGCTGGCAATATCAAAACCCGGAAACGGGCTGGGTAAGTTTTCTGAATTTTCGCTATTTGAACGATGAAAAACAAGTTGGAGAGGTCGCTTTTGACCCAAATGCAATAGATGCAATTCGTGGTAACAGAGCCGAAGCACCTGTACTGAGCGGAGCCGAAGTATGGGGAAGTGAAATAGATACGCGTAGGTTCGATTCTTCGGTTAAGCTCGGTTATGTTTTTCCAGAGCTCCCTTTTCAAAGTTTTGGCTTCCAAACGTCGTATAGCAACCATCAACAGGAATCCTATTTTGGTTTTAACCGTTACGATATAGACCACAATAGCCTGTATTCCAATTTGTTGTTCAACTCCATTATCGGTGATACGAGAAACAAGTTCACTACCGGGTTAACTTTTGCATATGACAGCTATGACGAATTGGTGAATTCTCAAGATTTTAGTAGGAACGATATGTCTGCCGGAGCTTTTTTTGAGTATGCCTATGAAAATATGGAAAAACTAAGCCTTACCGCTGGTCTTCGCATAGACACACATAACAGGTTAGGTACGTTTGTCACACCAAGATTACATGTCCGCTATACGCCTTGGGAACTGGGAAGTTTACGTGCCTCGGTAGGAAGAGGTAGGAGAGCGGCCAATATTTTTGCCGAGAATCAACAGCTGTTTGCTTCTGCACGTCAGATTCAGTTGCTGGATACGGAAGGTAGTGTATACGGATTAAATCCCGAGGATGCTTGGAATTACGGCGTTAGTTTCCTGCAAGGTTTCTTGTTTTTGAACCGAAAAGGGAATATTACCCTAGATTATTACAAGACCGATTTTATCAATCAGGTGGTGGTAGATTGGGAAAACCCGAGAGCTATTTCCTTTTATAATTTAGACGGAAAAAGTTTTGCCAATAGTTTTCAGGTCGAAGTAAACCACGAAATCTTAAAGAACCTAGATGTACGTTTGGCCTATAAATACTATGACGTACAAACCGACTACAGGAGCGGAACCCTACAAAAACCCTTACAGGCACAAAATCGATTTTTTGCGAATGTGGGTTACGAAACTACGCCCAAAGAAAAGGGCGCCCAATGGAAGTTTGATTATACGGTGCATAGTTTGGGAGAGCAACGTTTGCCCAATACCAATGAAAATCCACCACAGTTTCGTTTGGGGGATACTGCCGAAGGTTATAGTTTGATGAATGCTCAGGTAACTAAAGTGTTTTCCAATGCGATTGAAGTGTATGTAGGTGGTGAAAATTTAACTAATTTTAGGCAACTGAATCCTGTCTTAGGTGCAGATAAGCCTTTTGGCGAGAATTTTGATACAGGTATTGTATTCGCACCGATTATGGGGAGAATGTTTTATGTGGGTTTTAGATATAAAATATAGAAAATTATGAAAAGAGTAGTTTTAGTACTGATGTTGGGATTTTTTGCGACAACCGGTTTCGCCCAAGAAAAGAACAAAAAATTAACCATGGAAGTGGATGGTAAATGTGATATGTGCAAAACGCGTATAGAGAAGGCGGCCTTAGGTGTCAAGGGCGTTAAGTATGCCATGTGGGATATTCCCTCGCACCAGTTATCCTTAATCATAGATGAACGCAAAACAGACCCCATGAAGGTGAAGACTGCTCTCGTCACCGTTGGTCATGATACCAAGGAGCTCAAAGCGACAAAAGAGGCATATGACGGTATTCATCCCTGCTGTAAGTACCGTGAGGATAATACGGATGATAGCGGGAAACATAATTAGGTGGGTTGCCTTTGGTATACATAATTTAAAGCATAAAAATTACACACAATAAAACGTAATGTGGACTTTGCTTTTAAATCGAATGGTCTGTGAATATTTAAGGCCGCTAATTCTTATGGATTTAGCCTTTAATATAACAATCCGAACTTATTGAGAGCTACGTAGCCCCTAGTTATTTTTTTAAGACTATAAAAGTGAATATAATTCCAAAGACTAGCTACATTATTTTAATAGCGTAAAATAAAAGGTAGTGCCCATACCTTCTTCACTTTCAAGCCAAATGTCGCCTTTGTAATAGTGGACTATTTTTCTTACGATAGAGAGGCCAACTCCGCTAGCGGAACTTGTGTTTTCCAGTTTATTGAACACTTTAAAAATGCGCTCAAAATAGGATTTTTTGATTCCCTTGCCATTATCTTTTACAAAAAATTCGTAATGCTCTTGGCAGTCGGTATACCCTATTTCTATAAGACCTTCATCTTTATCATTATAGGTTATGGCATTTACGATCAAATTTTGAAAAAGTTGCTTAAATCTCCAATTGTTGCCGCATAATCGTGGTAATGTATCTTGAATGGAAATTTTTATATGATCGGGAACTAATATCGTTTGCAACAACTCTGATAGCATCACGTTAAAGTCGATTTCGTGATTTTCTTCTTCTAGTTTATCAATGGAAGAATAATCTAGAATACCCTTGATCAAGAAATCCATTTTCTCTACGTTGAACAACACTAGGTCCAACGATTTCATATCTTGCTCGGTTAAACTATCTTTACGCTCCTCTATGTACCAATTTATAAGCGTGTGTACATTTGTTAAGGGTGATCTTAGATCGTGGGAAACTACCTGGGCATATTCGTTAAGTTCTTGGTTTTGAATGGATAAGTTGGTTAGGAGTTCTTCTTTTTTTCTTTCCTGTTCCTTTATTTTTTCTTCGTTTTCTTTTCTTTGAATTACGTTCACAAGCATATTGGCGTACACAGAAAGAACTTCTTTTTCGTTTTCGGTATATTTATTTAATTTTTTGACCGAATCAAAACCTATAAAACCAATGAGTTGGTTGTTTTTAATTTTAGGTATTGTGATTAAACTTTTAATACCTTGGGGTTCCAGAATGGCTCTTAAGCCGTGCTCTCCATCGTGCCGTAAAAGACTCACATCTTCAACATAAAATGGTTTACCGTTTCTATGTGCCTCTAGCCATTGCGGTATAAAATCCGTGGGTATATTTTGTAAATTATGTATTTCTGGGGTAATCCCTTCGGCGCACCATTCATACGTATTTGATGTAGTGTTGCTTTTAAAATCATAGGTAAAAATATAGCTCCTATCAGATGCTACGAACTCTCCTATCTGTTGTAAAGAATCGTTTACTAGTTTGTCTATATCTAATAAATCTGAATTGATATATTTGGTAGAAATATTAATTAGTAGTTCTTGAAAGCGCAATTGCCTTTTTATAATAGCATCTTTCTCTCGCTGCACCATAGCCTCACTTTTCATTCTTTCTGTTTTTTGTATGGAACCTTTATTCTGTTATCAAGTATTGCAATACTTTTTTTTTAACGTCCCTATAATGGTATTAGTGTATGTTACTGGTAGTGATTTACAAGATAGCGCTTGCAAGCGATATAATACCGAACAACAAAACATATTAAACCTGTTGTCTGTTTAGAAATAGAGTCGTATTGCGTTTTAATATTTTATTATAAACGATACGCTTTATAACCAGAGAATCTGGTTTTAGTTAAATTTTTGCCAACGAAAATATCACGTGTCAAAATGTGAAATACATTAGCACTTATTTACTTAAAATAGATACCAATGGCACAAGCAAAATCAGTTGGGAAACCTGCTGGAAAACCTTCTCCAGCGAAAGCTGGTAAAAAGGCTGCTCCGAAAGCTGCTCCTAAAAAGAAGTAGTGGATTAAGGCTTATAGGATAAGACCTTATATCGGATAATGAACCACCTTTTCAAAAAAAAAGGTGGTTTTTTGTTTTTAAAAAGTTTAGATACTTCCAATGAAATAATCTAGTATGGTCTCAGAACAAATAAATGAGTGTAAACAACAACTGTTAACTTTCCCATTTGGAGCTATTTTGGTTAATAAAAAAACCCACCTTCGGAATGTTCCGAAAGCGGGTTTTTGATAAAACAGTTTAATGGACTATCCGCAAACGAGCCAATGGATAGCCCTTGGCGGCTCGCCACTACATCATGCCTGGCATTCCTCCACCCATTGGCGGTCCAGCAGGTGCATCTTCTTTAATATCCGTTAATGCACATTCGGTAGTTAAAATCATTCCGGCAACGGAAGCTGCATTTTCCAATGCTACCCTTGTTACTTTTGCAGGATCTATAATACCGGCTTTCATCATATCTACATAGGTTTCAGATTTCGCATCATATCCAAAATCACCTTTACCTTCAAGAATTTTAGCTATAACCACTGACCCTTCGCCACCAGCATTTGAAACAATGGTTCTTAACGGAGCTTCAACAGCGCGGGCTACAATTTGTAATCCTGTCGCTTCGTCTTCGTTTTCAACGGAAACCTTATTAAGTACGGCTTTAGCTCTTACCAATGCAACACCACCACCGGCAACGATACCTTCTTCAACAGCTGCTCTTGTAGCATGTAAGGCATCATCTACACGATCTTTTTTCTCCTTCATTTCTACTTCGGAGGCAGCACCAACATAAAGAACAGCTACCCCACCAGCTAATTTAGCTAAACGCTCCTGTAGTTTTTCCTTGTCGTAATCAGACGTAGTTGTCTCGATTTGAGATTTTATTTGGTTTACTCTTGTTTTAATATCTTTTCCAACACCACCACCGTTTACAATGGTCGTATTGTCCTTATCTATCTGTACTTTTTCACAAGTACCCAACATATCCAATGTAGTGTTGTCCAAAGAAAAACCTCTTTCTTCAGAGATAACGGTTCCACCTGTAAGTATTGCGATGTCTTCTAACATTGCTTTTCTGCGATCTCCAAAACCAGGGGCTTTCACCGCTGCAATTTTTAAGGAACCTCTTAATTTGTTCACTACCAAAGTAGCTAATGCTTCACCATCTACATCCTCTGCAATAATTAACAAGGGTTTACCTGACTGTGCTACTGGTTCCAATACCGGAAGAAGATCCTTCATGGAAGAAATTTTCTTGTCAAATAACAAAATATAAGGATTTTCCAATTGGGCTACCATTTTTTCAGAATCCGTTACAAAGTATGGAGATAAGTAACCTCTGTCAAACTGCATTCCTTCAACAACGTCTACATAGGTATCTGTTCCTTTGGCTTCTTCAACAGTAATTACACCTTCTTTTCCAACTTTCCCAAAGGCTTGGGCTATAAGTTCTCCAATAGTTTCGTCATTATTGGCAGATATAGAAGCAACCTGCTTAATTTTTTCGGATGAATCCCCAACTTTTTTAGACTGCTTTGCCAAATCGGCAACGATAGCTTCAACAGCTTTATCTATGCCTCTTTTTAAGTCCATCGGGTTTGCACCTGCTGCAACGTTTTTAAGGCCTTCTTTAACGATAGCTTGAGCTAAAACGGTTGCGGTAGTAGTACCGTCACCTGCTAAATCGTTCGTTTTGGAAGCAACCTCCTTTACCATTTGGGCCCCCATGTTTTCTAGCGGGTCGGCCAATTCTATTTCCTTGGCAACCGTTACACCATCTTTGGTGACTTGTGGTGCACCAAAGGATTTGCTAATAATTACATTACGACCTTTAGGCCCTAATGTCACTTTTACTGCATTTGCTAATGCATCAACACCTCTTTTAAGGCCATCCCTTGCATCGATGTCAAATTTTATGTCTTTTGCCATAATAAATTATGATTTTATTTTATTTCCACGAACGTGGAAATCTGTTTACACTAATTAGTTGTTTCGTTTGGATTTCCGCCTATACGGAAATGAAAAAGGTGGGTTGTTTAAATTATCGCTAGAATATCACTTTCGCGCATCATTAAATAATCTGTACCTTCTAATTTTAGCTCTGTACCTGCATATTTTCCATAAAGAACGGTATCACCAACCTTAACAGTTACTTTTTCCTCCTTAGTTCCAGGACCAACGGCAACCACTTTACCTTTTTGAGGTTTTTCTTTTGCAGTATCGGGAATATAAATTCCTGAAGCAGTTTTGGTTTCAGCTGCCATAGGCTCTATAAGAACTCTATCTGCCAATGGTTTAATGTTAACTTTAGCCATAATTGATATAATTTATAATTGATTTGTAGTTTTATTAATAATGGCAGAAATTATGCCAACAGAGGAAACCTGACATATTGTAAAATAAAAATGCCAGCTTGTCATTAAGCTGGCATTTTTTGTATTATTAAAAATATGGGTTTATAGACTGTCTGTAGGAGTTACCTCTGGTACTATTTCAGGAGCCGTTCCTTCGGGTAAGGTTTCAGGTACTGTTGTTTCGATGTCATCTCCTTGCAACAATTTTGACTCTACATCGCCAAAATTTCCTTTAAGTGCTATGTTGGAAGCAAGAATCAATAAGACTAATATTCCTGCCAATGTCCAAGTGCTCCTATCCAAGAAATCACCGGTTTTTTTAACACCACCTACTACTTGGCTTCCGCCTCCACCAAATGATGATGATAAGCCACCTCCTTTTGGGTTTTGTACCATAACTACTAATACAAGCAAAAAGCAAACGATGATAATAAGTATCAAGAATATGGAAAATGTACTCATTTTAAATCTCTATTTTCTAGTTGAATTTTCTCTACCATTTTTATTCGGTCTGCAAAGAAACCACTTTTTTCTGGATATTTCAAACTTAAAATTTTGTAAGCCTGAATAGCGTGTTTGTATTTTTTTTGCTCTAAATATACCCTTGCCAAGGTCTCCGTCATTAGCTCATTTTTATCAAAGACTCCAGCGTTTGCTATGTTTTCCGGTACTGGGATATTGGTTTTTGGTATGATTTTGGGATTTTGAGCTATAAAGGTATCTATTCTATCGAATTTTTCTTTTCTTTTCTTATTTTGACGGCTCGGTTTCCTTTTAGTTTGTTGCTCCTGTATGAGTTCATCATCTTTATGTGGCACCGGTTTTTTACCTGCCAGTTGCAGCCACTCTGTAAATGAATATTTTTCCTTTTTATCGAAAACTAAAGGTTCCCCAATTTCAAGTTCTTTGGATATGCTTTCGTTTGGTTCTTTTATGGCAAATAGCTCCGGGTCTAAAATTTGCTCTGCATCTTTTTGGTCTTGGGGTAAAGGTTTATCATCTGATGCTTCTATAAGAGGTTCTTCTTTTTTGGTTGTATTCTCTGGTTCTGTAGAAGATTTATGTATAGCTGGTGTTACTGCTTTAGGTTCGTACTGCAAAAAGTCTTTTGAAGTTATAAAATCAAATAATACATCACGGTCCGTAGTATAGGCTGCAGTGGTTTTTAATGCCTTGTTGTATTTGTAGCTATGTAGATTTTTTAATCCTTTTAAATGCAAGGCCCTTGCAGCTTGAAAATACGGATACTCCTTTAGAATATCTTCCAACTGCTTTGTTTGCAAAGGGTCCGCCACCTTTGCGGGCTGCTCCAATAAATAGGTAAAATCCGTTACTTTCATTTTTTAATGGACCTTGGTTATGTTTTAGATTTCGCTTACCAGTCTGCCAGTGAGGCGTTAAAGATATCTTGGGTCAACCGTTCAAAAATAACCTCATGGGCTTCACTTTTAATCGATGCAAGCTGTGTATTTGCTGGATAATCAAAAAAGAACGAGAAGCTTTGGTCAAAATCCGCATCTTCTTTCGTTCTATTATAAAAACGAACCTTTACCCTTATAGATAACCTATTCTGAGCAGCTGTTTGTTGTGCGGTAGCGGACATCGGTGAAATGCGATATTCTGTTATCTCTCCCTCATACAGTAAATCCGCATTTCCATTGTTTATTAAATCTAAACTCGTCTGGTTTAGGATACGGTCTTGCAGTGCCAATGTAAAATCCCTGTCCATCCCTGGTTCAAATATAGAGCCAGGGCTTTGGGTGGCGTAGTTCTGAAAATAATTTACTTGGAAGGTTGTAGCCGTTCCAACGCTACCGCCGGTGAAATTATAAATACCACAACCGTTCTGACATAAAACCAAAAATATAAAACCGATGCTTATTTTAATATTCTTCATATTGTGTTTTTGACCAACGACTATAAATCGTATTGTTTTATTTTTCGGTACAATGTTCTTTCTGAGATACCTAGTTCTGCTGCTGCCGCTTTTCGTTTTCCTCTATTGCGTTCCAAGGATTTTTTAATCAGTTCTATTTCTTTTTCGTGTAAAGATAAGGTCTCTTCTTCCTGAATTTCTTCCGCAAAATGATATTTATCCTCTTGTGGTATATGGTTGTACGCTTGTTCTTGATTTGGTTCCGGTAGCTGCAGTACTTCCATTTCGGTAGCATCTTGTGTTTCTATATCATCATCGTCATCACCGTATATTTTACGAATTAGGTTCTCGTTTTCGTCCTGAACTTTTTGGGAATCATTGTTTTTTAACAATTCCATAGTTAGTTTTTTTAAATCGTTAAGATCCCCCTTCATGTCGAACAGTACCTTGTAAAGTATTTCGCGCTCACTGCTAAAATCGCTTTCGGATTTTGTGTTTTTTATCACTGCCGGCAGATTACTTCCCGGGTCACTGGGCAAGTAACTATGTAAGGTGGCTGCCGAAATGGCTCTTTTTTCCTCCAATACGGAAATTTGTTCGGCAATATTCCTTAGCTGACGTATGTTTCCAGGCCACCTGTATTTCAATAGAAGAACGACCGCACCTTCGTCTAGCCTTATGGTAGGCATCTTGTATTTTTGGCTAAAATCCGATGCAAATTTTCGAAATAGTAAATGGATATCTTCTTTACGCTCCCGTAATGGGGGTATTTGGATTTCTACAGTACTTAGTCTATAGTAAAGATCCTCCCTGAATTTTTCTTTTTTAATGGCTTCGAACATATTTACGTTCGTTGCAGCTACAATTCGTACATCCGTTTTTTGTACTTGGGACGACCCAACCTTTAAAAATTCGCCATTTTCCAATACACGCAATAGTCTAACTTGGGTGGTTAAAGGAAGTTCGCCTACCTCGTCCAAGAAAATCGTTCCTCCATCCGCAACTTCAAAATAACCACTTCTTGTTTGGGTAGCTCCCGTGAAAGCACCTTTCTCATGGCCAAAAAGTTCACTATCGATAGTTCCTTCTGGGATAGCACCACAGTTTACGGCAATGTATTTCGCGTGCTTTCTATGCGATAGCGAATGAATGATTTTGGGAATAGCCTCTTTACCCACACCGCTTTCACCAGTAACCAGTACCGAGATATCTGTAGGGGCAACCTGTATCGCTTTTTCCAAGGCTCTGTTGAGTTTTGGGTCTTGCCCAATAATTTCAAAGCGTTGTTTTATGTTTTGTATGGCTTCCATTCTAAAGTTATCTAGTCAATAATTTAATGTGCACTACTTAATTGTTTTTCGAATACCCAATAGCTGTTCCTATCAAAGTTGCCGAGGTACAGGAGTTCATTCGAACGTTTACGAAATCACCTACTTGGTACTGTTCCTTAGGAAAAACAACAACAGTGCTTTGTTCGTTTCTTCCCATCCATTCGTTCGGGGATTTTTTGGAAGGTCCTTCAATCAACACCTCTTGTACCTTTCCTAAATGCTGTTCTGTCCTAAATTTACAATGGCTTCTTTGCAGGGCAATAATTTCTGACAACCTGCTTTTTTTGGTAGTATCCGGTACGTCGTCTTCCATTTTTCTCCCTGCCATGGTGCCAGGCCTTTCTGAATACATGTACATATAACCAAAATCGTATTTTACGTAATCCAAAGCCTTCAAAGTATCTTGGTGATCTTCTTCCGTCTCGGTTGGAAAACCTGCTATTATATCTTGTGAGATACTGCAGTTGGGAATAATCTCCCTAACGTTATCTATAAGTTCAAAATATTCTTCGATCGTATGTAATCTGTTCATAGCCTTTAGAATACGATTGCTTCCGCTTTGTACAGGTAGATGAATATGGTTGCAGATATTATGGTACTTGGCCATGGTTCGAATTACGTCCATAGTCATATCCTGTGGATTGGAAGTTGAAAATCGGATTCGCATTTTTGGTTGGGCCAAGGCCACCATTTCTAGCAGGTTCGAAAAATCTACCGCTGTTGCCTTTTGCATAACGCTTGCCTTTTCAAAATCTTTTTTGAGCCCTCCTCCATACCAAAGGTAGCTATCTACGTTTTGGCCTAAGAGGGTAATTTCCTTAAATCCCTTGCTCCATAGGTCGTTTACCTCTTCTAAAATGGATTGGGGGTCGCGGCTACGTTCCCTGCCTCTCGTAAACGGTACTACACAAAATGTACACATATTGTCGCAACCTCTTGTGATGGATACAAATGCGGTAACACCATTGGTATTCAATCGAACCGGAGAGATATCTCCATAGGTCTCATCTTTGGATAGGATAACATTTACAGCATCCCTACCGGAGTCAACTTCCTTGATTAAGTTGGGTAAATCTTTGTACGCATCCGGGCCAACCACCATATCCACTATTTTCTCCTCATCTAGCAGCTTATCCTTTAAGCGTTCTGCCATACAGCCCAATACGCCTACCTTTAAATGCGGCCTGGTCTTTTTCACCTTATTGTATTCCGTTAGGCGTTTACGTATGGTTTGTTCTGCTTTGTTGCGGATAGAGCATGTATTTACTAGTACGAGATCTGCCTCGTTCAATTCTGTTGTGGTATCGAATCCATCTTCGGCCAAGATGGATGCAACCACCTCACTATCTGCAAAATTCATGGCGCAACCATAACTTTCAATATATAGTTTGCGTGTATTTTTGAACTTCGTATTTAAAACCAAAGAAGTTCCTTGTTTTGTTTCGTCAATAATTTTTTCCATACGCCAACCCGACTTGTCCTTAATAAATAGCGGATTGCAAAGATACCATTATATTCAAAAAGATGACAAGTTGGCAGTATAATTTAGTGTAATTTTAAGTTTTGATTCTTTATGTTTAGTGCTATATCAACCTTATAGCGACCAATGAAATTAGAAACTGTAGGCCAAAAAATATCAGAAAGACCTCCTTTGGAGTTCGGTTCTATAATTAGTGCATCCATAGAACTGTTTAAAAAGGTCTGGTTACAAGGGTTTATTATTGTATTACTCACTTTTGTGACCATACTTCCTTTTTACATCATGATTTATATTCCCATGATCGCTGCAGGAATTACAGATCCTGAACTTTTACGAAGTGAAGAACCTCCTGCCATGGTTTTCGTAGGTATGTTTATCTTAATGCCTGTCTTTTTGGTTGGGGTAATTACATTTGGCCTAGCTCTGAATGCAGCGTTTATGAAGATTTGTAAACAAAACGACGAGGATGGGTCTGTAAACGATGATTACTTTTACTTTTTTAAACAGGGCCGTTTAGGCAAGGTCTTTAATTTGGCTTTGTTGATGTTGGGTCTTGCTATTTTAGGTATGTTGGCCTGTGGTGTTGGCATTTTTTACTTGGTAGTCCCTCTTTCTTTAATCCCCGCTTTTTTGGCCTTTAATGAAGAACTTTCTGCCATGGAAATTGTAAAGGCAAGCTTTGCGCTAGGAAACCGGAATTGGCTGGTCATTTTTGGTTTGGTAATCGTTATGGGTATATTGGCCGAATTAGGAATCGTTTTATGTTGCGTAGGAATTTTGTTTACGGCAATGCTTGCTAAAATTCCTGCATATTACATGTATAAGGACGGAGTTGGTTTTGAAAATGAACTTTGATTATTTATAAGTACTACGTTACTTGGACAAAACTAAAAAAGAGGGAATCTCAGATTAGATTCCCTCTTTTTTAACCTCTTGATAGCTCGTTATTCCGAGGTAATCATCTTTATAT
>CAYGUY010000003.1:32602-55543 GCA_964353165.1 uncultured Maribacter sp. | reverse complement strand
TCCCTCTTTTTTAACCTCTTGATAGCTCGTTATTCCGAGGTAATCATCTTTATATTTTCGTTATCCACTTTTTCGTTGATGATTTTGGTTTGTTTTTGAACTAGTGCATTCAGTGCACTTATTTCTTTGTTTAATTCTTGAGTAACCTCTTTAAAAAACTCCTGAGCCTGTTGCGTAGGGGGATAATCACCTCTTTGCGAATCTGCCATTAGAAATGCAAGCCTGTTATTTATTCGAATCCCATAATTTAAGGGGTCTTGTCTACTTTGGTTCTTGGTCATATGGACGTTGTTTTCTATTACCGCTAGTTCTTTTTCGTAATCGGAAATCAATGTCTGCAGTTCTTCGTTCCCTTTTGTTTTTTCTTTTAAATATTTTAAATCTTTCTGGATGTTTCTAATGGTAATGATAGCTTCGTTAGCCCTGGTTACTTCATTTCGTACTGAAACTAGAAAATCAAATTGTTGCTTATAGTCTTGTTGAGAATTAGGTAATCTTGGATCTTTTACAATGGTGAATTCCTGTTCTTGTGAAGAACCGTTTACCGTTAGTTTCGCTTTATAGTTGCCAGGAACCGCTTTTGGCCCTGTATTGGGCGATGAATAAAAGATCATGCCGTCAAATGCTTTGAATCCCGGATACCGCATGTCCCAGACCAATCTATTTCCGCCAGATTTTATTTTTGATAGTTTCTTAGTTGCCGAAGGGTTTAATTTATCTTCTTTTGCGTTCGTGGCAAAACTTTGAATTAATGTACCGTCGGCTTCTAAAATATCTATAGTTACATTATCTTTTTCATCGTAATTCTTGAGAAAATAATTAATGATGACCCCATTAGGATGATTTTCTCCCACTAGTTTAATATCTGGTTCCGACCATCCGCCAGATTGATGCATCCTATAGGATGTATCTGGCTTATACAAATGGAAGTCATTATTGGCAATAGCCGTAGATAGTTGATGTAAGGGCGTTAAGTCATCTATAATCCAAAAACTTCTACCATGTGTGCCTACGATTAAATCGTTATCTCTAACCTGTAGATCACGTATCGCCGTTATTGGAAGATTTAATTGAAATGGCTTCCAAGAGCTACCATCATCAAAGGAAATGTACATGCCCCATTCCGTTCCGGCGTAAAGTAAGCCTTTTCGTTCATGATCCGTTCTTATGACCCTAGTGTAGTAGTTTTCTTTTATTCCGTTGGTAATCAACTTCCAGCTTTTTCCATAGTCTTCGGTCTTGTACAAATATGGCGTATAGTCCCCGAACTTGTATGAGGTTGCGGCAACGTAAACGGTACCTTTGTCAAACGGACTAGCATCAATAGAATTAATCATGTTTAATTTTGGAGACATCGATGCTGGTGGAGTCACGTTTTCCCAAGTGCTACCATTGTCTCGGGTAACATGAATAAGACCATCGTCGCTACCTGTCCAAATAACGCCTTTTTCAAGGATGGATTCCGATATCACGAATATGTTCGAGTAAAACTCTGCACCGGTATTATCTTGTGTGATTGGTCCTCCCGAAGACTCGATGGTTTCTGGCAGTCCTCTTGTCAAATCTGGTGAAATTGTTTTCCAAGACTGACCTTCGTCCGTTGTCATGTGCAGGTAATTGGATCCGGAATATAGTACATTGGAGTCATGTCTACTAAAGGAAACAGGATAGTTCCAGTTGAAACGATATTTCATTACCTCCGCCCCAGATCCAGCAGGATTGTCTGGCCATACGTTCGTAGATCTCGCCTGCCCTGTCGTGTGATCCAGTCTATTCATGTATCCTTTATAGGTGCCACCATACACCACTTGATTGTTTTTAGGGTCTGGTGCCAAATGTGCACTTTCACCTCCCGCGGTGGGTTCCCAATCTCGCTCCGTTATAGAACTGCCGGGAGACCGGTGGGATATCCGTAGCGCGGTATTGTCTTGTTGTGCCCCGTAAATTCTGTAGGGGAAAACGCTATCAGTAGCGATTCGATAGAACTGTGCAGTAGGTTGGTTGTAATATGTAGTCCAGTTATTGCCTCCATCATTAGAAATTTGGGCACCCCCGTCATCCGCAATTACCATTCGGTTATTGTTGTTTGGGTCTATCCATAAATCATGATGGTCGCCATGAGGTGCATTTTTTAATACGAACGTTTTTCCTCCATCGGTGGAAACACCGTAGCTCACGTTCATGACAAATAGCTTATCTACGTTTTGAGTGTCTGCATAAATTCGAGTATAATACCATGCGCGTTGTCTTAAGGCCCTATTTTCGTTTATTTTTTTCCATGTCATTCCTGCATCGTCCGATCTGTAAAGACCACCTTCTTCCGCTTCGATTAACGCCCAAACACGATTAGAATCTAGTGGCGATACCGTAATGCCCACAATACCCCATGGAAATCCTGGTAAACCTGATCTTGAAGAAATATCGTTCCAGTTATCCCCGCCATCCGTGCTTTTAAATAATTTGCTGTCTTCTCCGCCGCTATCCATTCGATAACCGTTTCTTTTCATTTCCCAAGTTGTAGCATACAGTATTCTGCTGTTATTAGGGTCCATGATTAAATCACCGGCACCTGCCTTATCGCTAACGTATAATATTTTTTCCCAATTTGTTCCACCATCCTTGGAACGAAAAACACCTCTTGTCTCATTAGGCTTCCATAAGTTGCCAATGGCAGCCACATACACTAAATCTGGATTTTTGGGATGAATTCTTATTCTGGAGATATGTTCGGAATCGTTAAGTCCAATAAATTTCCATGTCTCCCCTGCATCCAGGCTTTTCCATAGCCCTTTTCCCGATGAAACATTGCCCCGTAGGGTCTGCTCTCCTTCACCAACATAAATAATGTTAGGGTCCGATTCGGAAACTGCAAGCGCACCGATGGAACCTCCGAAAAATCCATCTGAGATATTCTCCCAAGTGCTTCCCCCATCTGTAGTTTTCCAAACACCGCCTCCTGCGGTACCCATGTAGTAAAGGTTTGGGTTGTTAGCGACACCAGCGACGGTACCTGCTCTTCCCCCCCTAAAAGGACCGACTAGTCGATATTCCATTCCATTATAAACAGCCTCAGGATAAGTAATAGTATTTTTATTGCGCTGCCCCTCAAGGTTTTGTAGCGGTAACAAGAAAAGGAATGAAATTAGTGCGGTGAAGAATAACTTATTCATTTTTACATTTATTTACGTTGGTCTGCTTAAAAGTAATTTTTTTTTCTGCTATTAAGCAAACAATGCCTTCATTTTTTCGATTTGATGTTTCCAATCAGTTTTAAGTGCTATGAATTAGAAATAAACGATGGGTATTTAGTAAACGGCAAGTATAGGCTGCCTTTGCGACTACGATGTTAATTTTATTATATTGGTCAACAAACACTTTTTTACTCTCTTTAAAGAGAATCAGTAATTTTTTGATTTTAATTTTATTGAAGTTATAAAAGTAACAAGCGCTACTATTTTCTTTTTTAAGATACACGCAACTAAGTAGTTGTTTTTGTATCTGTAAGGTATAACCCAGTAAATATATTAAAATGAAACGCAGTCTTTTTTCACTTTTCTTATTAATGCTTATTAGTTTTTCTTGTGATGACGACGGCCCATACGAAGAGTATCTAGTGGCACGACCTGTTTTGATGGATGCTATAGCTTTTAAGACGGAAGCGATAGCTATTTCGGAGCCAACACCCATAGTGTCATCAGGAAAAATTTATGCTTATGGTAGCTACATCTTCATTAACGACGTTGACCGTGGGTTTCACGTCATAGATAACCAAAATCCCGCAACGCCAAAAAGTATAGCCTTCATAAAATTAGAAGGTAATTATGATATTTCGATAAAGGATGATAAGTTGTTTGCAGATAGTTATGGAGACCTGGTCATTTTTGATATTTCGGATATAAACGATATTCAACTTATAAGCCGATTGGAAAATGCGATTTACAACAATGATGTCTGGCTTGCGAATTTGGACTTCCCCCAGGCGGATATTTATGATTATTCAAAAATTGATTACAATACCGATATTGTTGTAGGTTGGGAAGTGAAAAGGGAAATGAGACCCGTTTCCGAATACGAGGCACAGTTCCGTAACATCGAATTTGGCGATATGCTTTTTAATACGAATACTAGCAATACGGCATCTCAACCTTCAATTGGACAAGGAGGTTCCATGGCGCGGTTTAAGATTGTAGGAGAGTACCTTTATGTTGTAGATTATAGTAACATTAACATTTTCGATATTTCCGATCTAGAAACGCCTAAAGTTTTAGAAGATGTACAGGTGGCATGGGATATAGAGACGATATTCAATCAAGGAGAGGTTTTGTTCATTGGTGGTAGGCAAGGTATGTACATCTACGATATAAAAAATCCGGCAAAACCAGAATTTATATCTGAATTTAGGCATGGCACAGCATGTGATCCAGTCGTGGTATCGGGGGAGTATGCCTACGTTACCTTAAAAGGGGGTAATTTTTGTGGAAATACCGAGAGCGGACTTTACGTGGTGGATATTTCTAACTTGCAAAACCCAGAACTAAAAGTCATCTACCCCATGTTCGGTCCTAATGGCCTGGGCATAAAGGGCGATTTGTTATTTGTATGTGACGGTAGTGATGGTCTCAAGGTTTTTGATAAAAGTGCATCACCTAATTTAGTACAGATAAATCATTTTAAAAACATAGAGGCTTATGATGTAATTCCCTTGGAAACATCCCTTTTAATGATAGGTGAAGGTACCTTACGCCAATATGAATATCTTGGCGATAACATTCGATTATTAAGTACATTTAATCTGAACTAATAGTAATAAGGCATTATAAAACACCTCTATCTTAAGGGGTGTTTTTTTATGGATAACGAGCAAGGTTTGTAAGGAATTAAAAAATTCAACTACTTTTGTTCCCTTAAATAAGGAATGCATGGCAAAGAATTTAGTTATTGTTGAGTCACCCGCGAAAGCAAAGACCATCGAAAAGTTTCTAGGAAAGGATTTCAAAGTTGAATCTAGCTTTGGACATATCGCAGATTTACCATCCAAGGAACTAGGGGTAGACGTAGACAATGATTTTACCCCTAAATACATTGTAGACAAGGATAAACAGGCCTTGGTCAAAAAATTAAGGGATTTAGCCAAAAAAGCGGATACCATTTGGCTTGCAAGTGATGAGGACCGCGAGGGGGAGGCTATTTCATGGCATTTGGCAGAAGAATTAGGTCTGGATAAGAAAAAAACAAAACGTATTGTATTTAACTCGGTAACCAAAAGTGCTATTCAAAAAGCGATTGAAAACCCGAGAGAGATTAATTATAACCTTGTAAATGCGCAACAGGCAAGACGGGTTTTAGATCGTTTGGTCGGGTACCAACTATCTCCCGTTTTATGGAAAAAGATAAAACCGGGCTTGTCTGCCGGGCGTGTCCAATCCGTGGCCGTGCGCCTTATCGTAGAGCGAGAAAGAGATATAGAAGCATTTACTCCGGAAGGTACATTTAAGGTGTCTGCGGAATTCAAAACGGTTTCCGGAAGTACGTTTACCGCAAAATTGGGAAAAAGTTTCGCTACTAAAGAAGAAGCGAATGCCTTTCTGAAACAAAATATTGGTGCAACCTTTTCGGTAGGTAAATTAGATCAAAAACCAGCCAAGAAATCACCTTCCGCACCATTTACTACATCAACATTACAGCAGGAAGCATCGCGAAAATTATATTTTTCTGTAGGTAGGACCATGCAAGTCGCTCAGCGTTTATATGAAGCGGGATTGATTACTTATATGAGAACTGATAGTGTAAACCTATCCAGCGAGGCTATTAATGCTGCTAAGGACGCTATTGTTAAAAATTATGGCGATAAATATAGTAAAGTTAGAAGCTTTACAGGAAAGTCTAAAGGGGCTCAGGAAGCTCACGAAGCCATAAGACCAACGGATATGGGCAGTCAATCTCCATCATTGGAAAGAGACCAGTCCAAACTCTACGACCTCATATGGAAAAGAACCATAGCATCCCAAATGAGTGATGCAGAATTGGAACGTACTAATGTTAAAATCCAAGTAGATAAGCATGATCAAGAATTTACGGCTAACGGAGAGGTTATAAAATTTGATGGTTTTCTAAAAGTGTACATGGAGGGTGTAGATGATGAAGACCTTGCAGAGGAACAGGAAGGAATGTTGCCGGCTATGAAGGTTGGTGAGCGGTTACAGAACAGTTATATATCCGCAACCGAGCGTTTCTCGAGGCCGCCGTATCGCTTTACCGAAGCATCTTTGGTTAAAAAATTAGAGGAATTGGGTATAGGTAGGCCGTCTACCTACGCCCCAACCATATCAACCATATTAAACAGGGGCTATGTTGAGAAAGGAACTGTAGAAGGTTCGGAAAGAAAGTATGTCCAACTAGTGCTAGAAGCCGGAAATATAAACGAAAAGGGACTATCCGAAATGATAGGCTCCGAAAAAGGTAAAATGGTGCCGACTGATATTGGAATCATTGTTACCGACTTTTTGGTTGCCAATTTCGCCACTATTTTGGATTACAATTTCACGGCCAAGGTTGAACAGGATTTTGATGAAATTGCTTCCGGTGATGAAGATTGGAAGAAAATGATGAAAAACTTTTATAAAGATTTTCATCCCAATGTACTGGATGTAGAGGAAAATGCAGATCGCGCTAGCGGTGAACGCGTTTTAGGAAAAGACCCAAAAAGCGGAAAACAGGTATCCGTTCGTTTGGGGAGATTCGGACCTATGGTACAGGTGGGCACCGTAGACGATGAGGAAAAGCCCACTTTTGCTAGTTTACTTCCCGACCAATCTCTAAATACAATAACATTTGAGCAGGCGATGGACCTTTTTAAATTACCGAGAAAGCTTGGTGTATATGAAGGTGAAGAAGTGGAGGCAAATGTAGGTAGGTTTGGCCCATATGTAAAATTTGGTAAAAAATTCATTTCCATGGAGAAGGAAGACGACCCTATGGAAATTGTAATGGATCGTGCTATTGAGCTTATTTTAGCAAAAGTAAAGGCCGATGCTCCAGTAGCCGAATACGAAGGCAAAGGCGTACAAAAAGGAACCGGTAGGTTTGGACCTTTCATTAAATGGGACGGTATGTTCATTAACGTAAACAAAAAGTACGATTTTGACAATCTTTCTCAGGAGGACATTGTTGAGCTCATTGAGCTTAAGAAACAGAAAGAGATAGACAAGGTTGTTCAAAATTGGGAGGAGGAAGGTATCCGAATTGAGAAAGCAAGATGGGGTCGACATAATATCATAAAGGGAAAAATAAAGGTAGAGTTGGCGAAATCTGTAGATGCAACTAAAATGACGCTTAGGGAAGCTTCCGAACTAATAGAAAAAAAGATACCAAAGAAAAAGGCCAAAGCCAAGCCAAAAGCAAAAGCCAAAAACAAGTAGGCAGTACCCGGTCGTAGCTGGCAGTAACAAGTCAACAGTACCTGGTAAAAAGTTGGATTTTTTTATTAAATATTTAAGTAACTTTTTTAAAACTTTAAACCTAATCACTATTCATGGCATTTGATTTTTTAATTCCGGTAGAAGATAAAGTGCTTGCACATTGTGAACTATTGCCGGCTCAGGCTATAGGAAAGAATACCTACATACATACGGTTAATGATGGTCTTCCCGTACTTGCAAATGCTACAGTTGCCATTTTAGGTGTGAAGGAATCCCGTAATGCCTTTGAGAAAAAACTTGAAAAATTAGATGTATCTTCTATTCGATTGGAATTTTACAAACTTTTATTGGGTAATTGGAATGCTACGATAGTTGATTTAGGCGATATAGAGGAAGGTGAGTCAGTAGAGGATACTTATTTTGTGGTTAAGGAAATCGTAGCGGGATTGTTAGAGGAAAATATTATTCCTATTATACTCGGAGCTACTCAAGATATTACATACCCTGCCTATAGGGCCTTTGATGGAATAAAGGACATGATAAACCTTGTTGCTATTGATAGCCGCTTTGATTTTGGTATAGATGATGAACTTATTTCTTCTCATTCCTATATGAGTAAAATCATTACGGATAAGCCAAATAACCTTTTTAATTTTTCCAACATAGGCTATCAGAGTTATTTTAATGCACAAGAAGAGGTAGACTTAATGGAGCGTTTATTTTTTGATGCGTACAGGCTTGGAGAGATAGCCAATGACCTATCGCTGGCCGAACCTGCTCTAAGAAATGCTCATATGGTTAGTATGGACACACGGGCGATTAAAGCTAGTGAAGTTTCTTCTTCTGCAAATTTTTCGCCCAACGGATTTACCGGCAGGGAGATATGCGCCATAGCAAGATATGCCGGAATTAGCGATAAGGTTGCTGTTTTTGGTATCTACGAGATGGAGAATAATGTACAGTCTCAACAATTAATTGCACAAATTATATGGTACTTTATAGAAGGTATCAACTACAGAATAACAGAGTCGCCTTTTACAAAGACCGACGATTTCACCAAGTATACCGTTCCTTCGGATGCTGAAGACCTTATTTTCTACAAAAGTCTTTTGACCCAAAGATGGTGGGTAGAGGTCCCATCAATTTTCACTTCACATACTAAAGCAAATACACCTGCGTTATTACCATGCACAGAGCAGGATTATTTAGATGCTTGCAATCAAAACATTCCTGAAAGGTGGTTTAAAGCGTATAAGAAAGGCTTTAATTAATCAAAAATAATTTGAAGGTATAAAATGCATTTATACAATAATTTATTCAAAACGTAGTTTTAGAAGTTAGAATAAATGAACGTATTCGCAGTTTATAACCGTAATCGAAATTTAACCTAAAGTATGAAGAAGCTATTGTTATCATCTATAGCATTTGTTTTTTTGCTCAGTAGTTGTGGGTCTAAAACAAAAGGGGAGCTAGTCGGAGTCCAAGGAAAAAAATGGTATCCGGAAAAGCCTTATGGTATGGAACTTATCCCAAGAGGTTCTTTTATCATGGGTAAGAGTGAAGAAGATCAAGCAAAGGTTTTGAACGCTCCTACCAAAACAGTTACCGTCCGTTCGTTTTATATGGATGATACTGAAATCACCAATAGCGAATATCGCCAGTTCGTAGAATGGGTAAAGGATTCTATCGCAAGAACTAAATTGGCTATCCTAGCGGACGAATTGGGACTTGGTCCTGATGATGGTGGAATAGGTGAGTATGCATTTAAAGATGCAGACACGACCAAATCTTCGGCATACGATAAGTACATGTTAGATAACTATTCTGGCATGGGTGAAACCGGTTATGAGGGTAGAGCCTTAAATAAAGATGTAGATTTAATCTGGGATGTAAATGATTATCCAGACGAATATTACACCGAAATTATGGTGGACTCTATCTATTTATCTGAAGAGGAGTCTTACAATGGTCAGAAAAGTATTGACGTAACAAAGTTGAAATATAAGTATAGCTGGATGGATATTGAAGCTGCTGCACGTGCCGCTAAAAAGGGGAAGGGTAGTAGAAAGGATTTTATCCGAACAGAGGAACTGGAAATTTATCCAGATACCACAGTCTGGATTCGAGATTTTGAATATTCGTACAACGAGCCCATGCACAACGATTATTTTTGGCATGATGCGTATAGTGAATATCCAGTAGTAGGTATTTCATGGGAACAGGCCAAGGCGTTCTGTAATTGGAGAACAAAGTACAAGAACGATGACCAAAAAAGCCGTGGCAGACAATTTGTAAACAAATTCAGATTACCTACAGAGGCCGAATGGGAATATGCTGCAAGAGGTGGTATTGAGAGTGGTACGTATCCATGGGGTGGGCCATATGTTATAAGCGATACAGGTTGCTTTATGGCAAACTTTAAACCACAACGTGGAGATTATGCAGCAGATGCAGCGCTCTATACAGTAGAGGCTAAATCATACGAGCCAAACGATTTCAATCTATATAATATGGCTGGGAACGTAGCCGAATGGACAAACTCTAGCTATGATCCAAGTGCTTATGATTATGTATCTACAATGAACCCTAATGGTGGAGACCAATCTAATACCAGAAAAGTGATTAGAGGAGGTTCTTGGAAAGATGTAGCCTACTTCCTTCAGGTAAGTACAAGGGATTACGAGTATTCGGATTCTGTTCGAAGCTATATTGGATTTAGGACAGTTCAGGATTACATGGGCGAAGAGGATTCCACACAATAATCAGAAATACATTTTTAACGATAATTAATAATTAATTTCAAATCAAATTTTTAACCAAATCTTTATTTATTAAACCTTAAATTAAATTATAATCATGGCACAGTCAAAAGCAACAAAAAAATTATTCAACATGGCCTACGGTCTAGGAGCGTCAATCGTAATTATTGGTGCATTGTTTAAAATCCTTCACTGGGAATTTGGTCCACTTACAGGTGGTTTATTACTAGCTGTAGGTCTTATTACTGAAGCACTTATTTTTGCAATTAGTGCATTTGAACCAATTGAAGACGAATACGATTGGTCTCTAGTATACCCAGAATTAGCAGGTGCTGCATCTACAGGTGGAGCTAAGCAAACCGATGCTGCTCAGGTAAAAGAAGCAGAAGCATCTTTGTCTAAGAAATTAGACGATATGTTAAAAGAAGCCGGTGTAGACGCAAATCTTATGGAAAGCTTAGGTTCTAGTATAAAGAATTTCGAAGGTGCTGCGAAAGGTATCGCTCCAACGGTTGATGCCATGGAATCTACGAAGAAGTATTCCGATGAAATGGTTCAAGCTGCTTCTCAAATGGAATCTTTGAACAGTCTTTATAAAGTACAATTGGAAAGTGCTAGCAAACAAGCAAGTGTAAACGAGCAAGTTGTACAGAATGCAAGCGCTTTAAAAGATCAGATGGCTTCATTGTCCAGTAACCTTTCTTCATTGAATGGGGTTTATGGTGGAATGTTATCTGCAATGAGCAAAAACTAAATTGGATTTTTACCCCAAATTCAAGTATTAATTAAAATCTAATTTTAGAAACATGGCAGGAGGAAAACAATCACCAAGGCAAAAAATGGTAAACCTAATGTATTTGGTTTTCATTTGTATGCTAGCATTAAATATGAGTAAAGAAGTACTCGCGGCATTCGGATTAATGAATGTAAAAATGGAGACTTCTAACTCTAAAACAACTGAAAGTAATAACCAGTTTTTAGCGAGTTTGGAAACAAAGGCGTCTGAGGATAAGGTTAAGTATGGCGAAGTATATCAGAAAGCGAATCAAATAAAGTCGCTTTCACAAGAGTACTTTGATTATTTGGAAACTGTGAAAAAAGGTATGTTAGAAGGAGTTGAAGATCCTACGGACTACCAGGTAATGGACAAAGCGGATTATTTGAACCAGTACTTTTTTCAAGGAGATAATTTGGCAGAAGGTGGTCAGGAATTCATGAAAAGAATTAACGATTACCGTACGGAAATCTCCAAATTGGTGCCAACAGGATTGAAGTCTACGGTAGAAGCACGCTTTGAAGTAGGTGACGAAAACGGTAAAGTTGAAAACAGGGATAAAGCCAAAGTAGATTGGATAGATTACCACTACAAGGATTTTCCATTGATCGCTTCTTTAACTAAGTTAACTGCATTACAGGCAGACATTAAGTCTACCGAAGAAGATGCACTTAAGTCTATGTTAGAAGGCGAGCTGACAGATCAGGTTTCACTTAAGAATTTTGCTACATCGCTTTTTGCAAGCAAGTCGGCTTTTTATTCAGGTGAAAGCTATGATGGTAAGATTATTATCAGCAAAACCGATAATTCTTCTACGCCAGTAAGGGCGGAATTAACTTTGGACGGAAGAAAATTGGCAGAAGGTAAGGATTACAAAATCGAAGCTGGTGGTGTTAAGATGTTGATTGGTTCCGGAGCTGCTGGTGACCATGAGATAGCTGGTACATTGTTCTTTCAACAAGATGGTTCGGAGATAGAAGTACCTGTAAAGAATACCTTTGCAACTATTTCCAAGCCTAACGCTGCCTTGATTGCTGCAGACAAGATGAACGTTGTTTATCGTGGTGTATCTAACCCAATGTCTATTTCCATACCAGGCATCCCTAATAATAAAGTAAAAGCATCTGCTCCAGGTCTTAAGGCCGTTAGCGGTAGCAGTTATGTGATGAATCCTGGTCAGGGAAGAACAGTTACCATAGTAGCTTCTGGAACTTTACCAGATGGTCAACCAATATCCTCTAAGTCCGAGTTTAGGATTAAGGATATTCCTAGACCAGAAGGGACGGTTAGTAAGCAAGCAGGTAGCATTAAGCTTCCTAGAAAGAACTTAGAAATAGCTACAATTAGCGCAATATTAGATGACTTCGATTTTGATTTAAACTTAGCTGTAAGTGGGTTTAGCTTTAAAGTTCCTGGTCAGCCTACCATTAGCGTAAGTGGAAACAAGTTAGATTCAAGAGCTAAATCGGCATTGAAGAGAGCAAAAAGAGGCGATGTGGTACAGATATTCGATATCAATGCATACATCACAAATAATAAAAGTTACAGACTTAAAAAAGTATCTCCTGTAGTTGTGGAGATAGCAAACTAGTAAGAATACATAATGCCGGGTAGCTCTTTTTGTTACCCGGTTATTTTAAAGTAAAACAAACATGAATTGGAAAAATGTTTTTTTAATGGGCGCTTTGGTACTAGTACCGGCATCCATGATGGCACAAGCTAATATCTTGAACGCTAAAAAGCCACAGGAAGTAGGAGTTCGGACAGAGGCTCAAAAAGCCGTTGATAATGATGCTCCTTTGAAATATGGCTATGTGGATGACAGGGATATTCTCTGGTCCAAAACATTATGGGAAACCATAGATTTGGACGAAAGGGTTAATTTTCCATTGTACTATCCAACGGATACTATTGATATAGGCTCTGATAGAAGATCCTTATATCATGTATTAATGAAAGCGGTTAAAAGCGGTAAATTAGAAGCTTATGCGGATTCTTATTTTACAGAAAAGAGAAACTATGGAGATCTGTCAGCTGCATTGCAGAAAACGGATACCTTAGATTACGGTTATGAGCAAATGAACGCTGGAGAAGAAGTTTCTCAAGAGTTTATTACGCGTAGAGAAATATCCGCTGCGGAAATCGAGGAATACCGTATCAAAGGAATGTGGTATTTCGATAAGCGTCAAGGAGAACTAAAATACCGTCTTTTAGGTATTGCACCTGTAGCTCCGGACGTTAACTTTTTGGATGATGATAACCCGGACAAAGTAGAACTTTTTTGGGTATGGTATCCTGATGCAAGAGAAGTCTTGCACGATGCTAAAGTGTTTAATCAACGTAACTCTGCACAACCCATTTCTTTTGACATGTTATTAAACGCTAGAAGGTTCAATGCTGTTATTTATAAAGAGGATAACGTTCATGGCGACCGTAAGGTTAGTGATTATATAGCGGATAATGCACTTTTCCAGTTGTTGGAATCAAAGCGTATTAAAGAAGTTATTCGAGATAGAGAACAAGATATGTGGGCTTATTAAGCCAAATTAAATATTCCAATTCTATAGTATTAAAGCGTTCCGGTAATTATCGGAGCGCTTTTTTTTGTGTTAGTTTTTGTTCTATATACTTAGGTTGCCAAAATATTCAATTTCCTACCTTTACCGCATGTTAGATTATATTGTGGTAGGTTTGGGTCTGGCGGGCACTGCATTATGTGAGACCCTTAGAAAACGAAATAAACGTTTTATAGTATACAATGATAATTCACAAAGGGCTTCTTTGGTGGCTGGGGGACTAACCAACCCAGTAATTCTCAAACGATTTACATTGGCTTGGAACGCTGGTACCCTCATTCCAATTGCCAATACTTTTTATCATGAATTGGAAAATACTTTAGGTAAAAAGATAATTTCCGATTTACCGGTCTATAGAAGATTTGCCTCTGTTGAGGAGCAAAATTTGTGGTTCGAAGCGGCCGACAAACAGGACTTAAAGGCGTATTTGTGTTCGGAACTAGTTCGCAATACTAATCCAACGTTGATAGTTCCATATGACTTTGGGAAGGTATTGCACGCACGTTTATTGGATACTGAATTGACATTAAAAAGTTACACCTCCTTTTTGGAAGAACAAAAACTGTTAGTCTCGGAATCTTTTAATCATGCCAATTTAGAACAGAATAGCACCCACGTCACCTACAGGTCGGTTTCCGCTAAGTATATAGTATTTACGGAAGGATTTGGAATGCAGGGAAACCCTTTTTTTAATTACTTGCCCATGCAGGGTTCTAAAGGGGAGTATTTAATTATTAAATGTCCTAAACTAAAGGAACATAATGCCATTAAATCCTCAATCTTTATAATACCCCAAGGCAATGACTTGTATAAAATTGGGGCAAATTATGATCGTGATACTTCTTCAGACCGTCCTACTGAAACAACTAAAAAAGAGCTTTTAAGAAAGCTAGATACTGTTTTAGATTGTCCTTATAAGGTAATAGGGCACCAGGCGGGAATACGGCCTACTGTAAAGGATAGGAAACCACTGGTTGGTCAACATCCGGAGTATGAGAAACTGTTTGTTCTTAATGGTTTTGGTTCCCATGGCATTATGATAGCACCTTGGGCGGCGGAACAATTGTTTGCCTCAATTGAGAATGGGATGGCATTGCACCAAGAAGTGGACATAAAAAGATATGCTGCGAAATATGATATGGCCTAGGTATGAAGTTTTGTTGTATTTGGATCGTAGGCAACGAACATATTAATCCAAATATTTCTAGACAACCTCATAATTATAGGCATAAATGCGATTAGCGTTCCAATGATGGCGATAAAGGTGTTTAGCAACGAAATTCCAATGAAGAGTTTTGCTATCACAAAAGCCGCCACGGCAAAAGCTATTCCCAATCCATAACTTACGTACATGGCACCATAAAAGAAAGAAGGTTCCATTTTATATTTTAAGTCACAAAAACCGCATCGTTCGTGCATTTTGTAGATTTTCCCTAAATGATATGGATTTTTGTCCAAATACATACTTTCTTCACCGCATCTGGGGCAAGTTCCTGTTAAAATGCTGTAGAGTTTGTTTCCTTTTTTTAACATTTGCACAACTTTATATAAAGGTAAAGATTTGCGTCTCAACTTTAAGTTATGGTTATCGTAAAAATCGATTTGTGAATTGTTAAATTAAATTCATTCTGGGTCATTATGGGTATCCTAATCTAATTGTTTTTAAGGGATAGTTTTTCCTTTAAAACCGAAAAATAAAATAAAAGTAAATGCTTAATATACACAACCTTTCCGTTTCGTTTGGTGGGGAATATTTATTCGAGGAAATATCTTTTCGTCTTAACGCCGGTAATAGGGTAGGACTGGTAGGAAAGAACGGAGCTGGTAAATCTACCTTGCTAAAATTATTATCTAAAGACATGGCTTTGGATACGGGTACGATTGCAATCGAGAAAGATATTAAAATTGGGTTTCTTAGACAGGATATCGAGTTTCAGTTAGGAAGAACTGTTTTGGAGGAAGCCTATCAGGCCTTTGAGGAAATCAAGAAGCTAGAGGGAAAGATAGATGAGATTAATCATCAACTAGCGGAGCGTACAGATTACGAAAGTGAAGGATATAATCAGTTGATAATTGATTTAAATGACGTAAGCCACCATTATGAGATATTAGGGGGCTACAATTACCAAGGAGAAACCGAGAAAATACTGCAAGGACTTGGATTCAATAGGGAAGATTTTGATAAAAAAACAGAAACTTTTTCCGGGGGTTGGCGCATGCGAATAGAGCTTGCGAAGCTATTACTGCAAACTAATGATGTGTTGTTGTTGGATGAGCCTACCAATCACCTCGATATAGAATCGATAATATGGTTTGAGCAATTCTTGAATAATTATACAGGAGCAGTAGTTATCGTATCGCATGATAAAATGTTTCTGGATAATGTAACCAATAGGACCATTGAGATTTCGCTGGGCCGCATATATGATTACAATAAACCGTATACACAGTATTTAGTGTTGCGTAATGAAATAAAACAACAACAGCTTAGCGCCCAGAAAAACCAAGAGAAAGAGATTCAACAAGCAGAGCGTCTTATAGAAAAGTTTAGGGCAAAGTCTACTAAGGCTTCTATGGCGCAATCGCTCATAAAGAAGTTGGATAAAATAGAACGCATTGAAGTAGATGAGGACGACACTAGTGTAATGAAGTTAAGATTTCCGATTTCAGTTACACCAGGAAAGGTAGTTGTAGAAATTGAAAATCTTTCGAAAAACTACGGGCCTAAGGAGGTTTTAAAGGGTATAAATTTGTTGATAGAGCGGGATAGTAAAACCGCTTTTGTTGGTCAGAACGGACAAGGTAAATCTACGCTGGCCAAGATTATTGTGGGAGAATTAGAGCATCAAGGCCATTTAAAGCTAGGGCATAACGTTCAAATTGGATATTTTGCCCAAAACCAAGCGGAATATTTAGATGGGAATAAAACAGTACTGGACACAATGATAGACGCTGCCAATGAATCTAACAGGAGTAAGGTTAGGGATATTTTAGGGTCTTTCTTATTTAGGGGAGAGGAAGTAGAAAAGTATGTAAAAGTTCTTTCTGGTGGAGAACGTAATCGTTTAGCCCTAGCCAAGATGTTATTGCAACCCTTTAACGTATTGGTAATGGATGAACCTACTAACCACTTGGATATCAAATCTAAAAATGTATTAAAACAGGCTTGTGAGAATTTTGAGGGTACCTTGATATTGGTTTCACATGACAGGGATTTTCTGCAAGGATTAACCAATAAGGTATATGAATTTAAGAATCATGTAATAAAGGAATACCTTGGAGACGTAGAGTTTTATCTGCAACAAAGAAAAGCAGCCGATTTTAGGGCGATAGAAAAAAAGCAAGAGAAGCAGGTTGAGCAAAAGGTCGAAAAGAAGAATACGTCCTTTCAGGATCAAAAGAAAATCAAAAGCCTCAAAAATCAGCTTAGTACAGTTGAAAGTAAAATATCAAGTTTGGAAAAGGAGATAAAAACGATAGATCACGATTTGTTGATGGATTATGATGGGACTATTGCTAAGCCCAATTTTTTTCATGAATACCAAACAAAGAAGCGTACATTGGAAAAGCTCATGGAGAATTGGGAACGACTTTCTACGGAGATAGAAACTATATCCTGATTTCTTTGCCACAGTTTTATGTCGTTTCACAACATAAAAACAAGTTTTCACAACAAAACAATACCATTGAACGATAATTTTTGATGTTTAGACGTTATTAATATTAATTTGTAGGATAATTCTTCCTTTTTGATCGAATGTATTGATACTAACAAACTAATAACACATGAAAAAACTACACTCATTTCTTTTTTTAGCCTTGCTGTTAGCAGGTATAGCTAAAGCAGAGGTTTCTACAAAAGAGAAAAATGCCTTGCTGGAATTATATCACAGTACCAATGGCAACCATTGGATAAAAAAATGGGATTTAAGCAGCGATGTTGCAAATTGGTATGGGGTACATGTAGTTAATAATAAAGTAGTGGGCTTGCAATTGTTCCGTAATAATTTAATGGGAGTACTTCCAGAACAAATTGGAGACTTAGAACATTTAGCAACATTAAACCTTGCATTCAATTCAATAACCGGTGAATTACCCACAACCTTGGTAAACCTTACAAAGTTAAAAGTGCTGAAGTTGGAAATGAATCGTATAAAGGGGGAAATACCTTCTAACATTGGCCAGATGGCTAGTTTGGTAGAAATTTCTGCATTCAATAATTTTTTGTCAGGTAATATTCCCGAGAGCATCGGTTCAATTAAAAATTTAAGGATTCTAAACTTGTCCAGTAATACCTTAAAAGGAACCATTCCAAATTCATTAGGGTCCTTGGAAAAATTAGAAACACTTGGACTATTTGAAAACACCCTACAAGGAGCTATTCCAGTGGCCATGGGTAATTTAAAAAATCTAAAGGAACTTGTATTGGCCAACAATGATTTAAATGGTGAAATACCTGCAGAATTTGGTCAGTTAGCGAGTTTGGAAGTCTTTCAGATTCAAAACAATAAGTTCACGTCATTTAAGTACTTGGAGATGTTGGATGAAAAACAATTCTTGGTTTTTGATTACGATAGAGAAGACAGAAAAATACAATTTAAGGATGTTAATTTTAGTAAGTCTAGAATGGCGGATACTAAATTTGAAGATATTGAAGACTGAGTTTGGTTTACATTTTTTAGTTAGTTTGGTTAAAAAAGGAGATGTTAGCTACATCTCTTTTTTTTTTGTATAAAATTTCTGATAAATATCATAAAATAGGTATTTGTTCGTTATTACTAGGCGCTAACTCAATTAGTATCATGAGATTGCAACGGGGCTATATACATTTTATCTAATGTTTTAAAACGGTATCGATTATGAATAAGATTTTAAAGGTGACTGTGATTACTTTCTCGCTTTGTGTTTGTTTTGCCCTAAACGCTAATGTTACAAAAGAAGAGAAACGTATATTGAAAGAATTTTATGAAGCTACTAATGGAGAATCTTGGACTCACAAATGGGATTTTAGTAAAAAAGTAACGTCTTGGTATGGCGTTGTTGTTGAAGACAACCACGTTGTAGAAATAAACTTACACCACAACGGTCTCGAAGGAACTATTCCTAGTTCGCTAGGAGATCTTAGTCATTTACGAGTACTTAATCTAGCCTTTAATAAGCTAACGGGCCCAATTCCAATTTCCTTAGTGCAGTTGCATTACCTGCAAAAATTAAAATTAGAAATGAATAGCTTGTCAGGAGTCCTCCCTTCTAGCTTTAAAGAGGCAAAGAATTTAAGGGAACTAACACTTTTTAACAATTTATTGGAAGGTGTAATCCCAGAGGGAATAGGCGAGGCGGAACAATTGAGAATACTAAATCTATCCAGTAATTATTTGCAAGGTGAATTACCTAAAGGTATTGCTGCCCTAACCGAACTAGAAAGCTTAGAGCTTTTTGGGAATAAGTTGAGTGGCACCATCACGGCAGATTTAGGTAGGTTAAGAAACCTAAAGGAACTGGTTTTGTCCTATAACAGGTTCGAAGGGAATTTACCCGAAAGTACGGCTAGCTTGTCACAGTTAAAGTTAGTTCAGCTTCAGGGAAATAATTTTAATTCAATAAGGACCTTGTTAAATTTAAGGTCAGAAGGTTTAGCTACGTTTGACAGCGATGATACTTTTTTAAATAAAAAGTTTGGTGAAAACTTAGACTCCAGAACAAGAATCGCAAATACAAAGTTTGAAGATGTTGATGACGAGTAGTTTAGTTTTGAAGTACCAGTTTAATTTAACAAAAAAGGGCTCCAATTGGAGCCCTTTTTTGTTTGAGTTAAGCTAAAAAAGACAAAACATTTTGTGATTATTTTAACATTGGTTGCATATGCAACCAATGTCTTTTTTAGTAGTTTCGCCCCGTGTCAAAAACCAAGTTTAAAATAGATTTTGAAACTTCCATAGGTCCTTGGTTGGGTAGAACGGTTAAACTGGTAAATTATCATATGCAAGAGGCGTTTGCAGCCAAAGGGTTAGATCTTACCAAAGAGCAGATGATTGTGCTTAAGACGCTTCATGGCCAAGATGGGATAAACCAGAATGAACTTGCAGGTTTAACCTTTAGGGATAAATCTTCCTTGGCTCGTTTACTATCGAAAATGGAAGGTAAGAATTATATCATTAGAAAGCAGAGCAAAGAGGATAAGCGAAATAACGAAGTATTTATTACCTCGGAGGGAGCTGCAATTTTCAAAAGGACACGACCTGTGATTCAAGAAATAATAGATGTTATGGAGAATGGCATACAAGAAGACCACAAAATCATGATGATAGAAAATCTAAAAAAAATTCAAACTAATTTCCAAACAAAACTAGAATCCAAATAATTATCCAAGTATGAGAAATATTATTTTATCCGTCTTAGGCATCCTTCTTATAATAGGGTCATTTTTTATGGCCAAGGGAATCGTAGACAGCAAGAAGAGTTTTAGACCAAAGGCCGGTAAGGTAGTGAAAACAGTATTCACAGAGGTGGTTCAAAACGGTACGGTACCAATAGTGGTTACCGCAAATGGAAACCTTACCGCTAAACAAAAGGTAGAGCTTTTTACCGAAGTCCAAGGCATTTTTGATAGAGGTAGTAAACTTTTTAAGGAAGGACAGGCGTATAACAGTGGCGAAACGATAATCCGTATAGATGCTTCTGAATATGCCGCAAGTGTGCAATCTGCCAAAAGTAACCTGTATAACGAGTTAACTTCAATTATGCCGGATCTTCGTTTGGACTACCCAGAAATATTTCCCAAATGGCAAGCCTATCTTAATGGATTTGATATGACAAAAAGCACTCCATCCTTACCTGAAATGACTTCGGAAAACGAACGATTCTTTATTTCGGGTCGTGGTATTCTTACAAGTTATTATAATGTAAAGAATTTAGAGCAGCGCTTATCAAAGTATAGAATTACAGCACCTTTTACTGGAGTGTTAACGGAGGCATCGGTGACCGAAGGTTCTTTGGTTAGAGCTGGGCAGAAGTTAGGAGAGTTTATAAACCCGGGAGTTTATGAGTTAGAGGTCGCTGTGAGTAAGACCTATTCGGATTTATTAAAGGTAGGGGAAAGCGTTGCGCTTACCACCTTGGATGATCCTAAAGTGTACAAGGGAAAAGTGACCCGCATTAATGGTAGGGTAGATCAAGCGACCCAGACCATAAAAGCTTTTATAGAGGTTAGCGATGAAAACTTGAAGGAGGGCATGTATTTGGAAGCGAACCTAGATGCAAAAACTGAAGAGAACGCTATAGAGATAGATCGTAATCTTTTGTTGGAGGGAGATCGTATTTTTGTAGTTCGTGATTCTGTATTGGATGTTATAGACGTTAATCCAGTTTACTTTTCGAATAAAAGCGTGGTGTTAAAAAACATTCCCGACGGTATAACCATAATGTCTAAGCCTCTTATTGGTGCCTATACGGGCATGGCAGTAAAAATGTATACCAATCAATCGGAAAACACACAGGAATAATGCGAAAATTAATAGAATATTTTATTCGGTACCACGTTGCTGTAAACGTTATTATCATTGCCTTTGCAATTTTTGGTATAGTTGGTGCAAAATCTCTTAATTCATCTTTTTTCCCGCTTAGTGATTCTAAAAATATCTCCATTAGTATTGCCTATCCCGGTGCATCACCTCAAGAGGTAGAAGAAGGTATTGTTTTAAAAATTGAAGACAATTTAAAAGGTCTTGAAGGGGTAGATAGGGTAACCTCCACATCTAGGGAGAATAGCGGTAGTATAAATGTTGAAATTGAAAAGGGTAGAGATATAGATTTTATGCTCTTAGAGGTGAAAAATGCCGTGGACCGTGTTCCTACATTTCCTACCGGTATGGAGCCATTGATCGTTTCTAAGTTAGAATCGGTAAGGCAAACGATAAGTTTTGCTATAAGTGGTGAGGATATTCCCTTAGCTACCTTGAAAAGTGTAGGTAGACAAATTGAAAACGATTTGCGAGCTATTGATGGTATTTCGCAAATAGCAGTTACAGGATACCCACAGGAGGAGATAGAGATTGCAGTTAACGAAAATGATTTATTGGCATATGGTATTTCTTTTACCGAGGTTGCCCAAGCTGTTGGCAATGCCAATATTTTGGTAACCGGAGGCACAATAAAGACCGATGCAGAGGAGTATTTGATCAGGGCCAATAACAGATCATACTACGGAGATGAACTTTCCAATTTGATCGTAAGGGCAGATGTATCGGGCAGTACCGTACGATTAAAGGATATAGCGGTTATTAGAGATCGATTTGCTGAGTCGCCAGATGCCTCTTATTTTAACGGTAACCTATCTGTAAATACTACGATAACAAGCACCAACACGGAAGATTTGGTAAGTTCTGCCGAGAAGGTAAAGGAATATGTGAAGGAGTTTAATGAGAAGTATAATAATGTACAGCTAGATGTAGTTTCTGACCTTTCTACCACATTGGTCCAACGAACGCAATTGTTAACGGAGAATGCTATCATGGGGATGATTCTCGTTTTAATTTTTCTTTCTCTTTTTCTCAATACAAGATTAGCATTTTGGGTTGCCTTTGGACTACCAGTGGCATTTTTAGGAATGTTCGTTTTTGCAGGGTATTTTGATGTAACCATAAATGTACTATCCCTTTTTGGCATGATTATCGTTATCGGAATATTGGTAGATGACGGTATTGTTATCGCGGAGAACATTTATCAACATTATGAAAAAGGTAAAAGCCCAGTGCAAGCTGCCGTAGATGGCACTATGGAGGTTTTGCCCCCAATTATTTCAGCGATTATTACAACTATCCTAGCATTTTCTATCTTTCTCTTTCTAGATAGTAGGATAGGGGAGTTTTTTGGAGAGGTGTCCGTAATCGTGATTCTTACCTTAGTAGTTTCTTTAATAGAGGCTCTGATCATTCTTCCTGCGCACTTAGCGCACTCTAAAGCCCTTCAGCCTATAGATAAAAAGCCTAAAAAGGGCATGGCCAAGGCCTTTGCCAAATTAAGGGTCTTTAACGAATCTGGTGATAAGTTCATGTCTTGGATGCGAGACAAACTCTATACCCCTGCAATTTTGTTCGCCCTAAGAAACAAGATCTTAACCTTTAGCTTTTTTACAGCTGCCCTTATTTTGACCTTAGGTTCTGTTGGTGGGGGGATTATCCGAACTGCCTTTTTCCCTAGGATTGCTAGTGACCGAGTACAAGTAGAATTGCAAATGCCCAATGGCACCAATGAAAGGGTTACAGATTCAATTATAAGTCTTATTGAGGAAAAAGCTAAGATTGTAAACCAAGAGTTGACCGAAAAATATCTAAAAGGCACTGATAAGATTCTTTTTGAAAATATGATAAGAAGAGCTGGTCCTGGATCGGCTACCGCTACCTTAACTATTAATT
>CAYGUY010000003.1:30854-32502 GCA_964353165.1 uncultured Maribacter sp. | reverse complement strand
AATATGATAAGAAGAGCTGGTCCTGGATCGGCTACCGCTACCTTAACTATTAATTTATTACCTGGAGAAGAAAGGCCAGATGAGATTGCATCCGATATGGTTACCGGCAGACTTGAGCAACTCATGGGTCCGGTAGTGGGTGCAGAGAGCCTTATTTACGG
Source organism: uncultured Maribacter sp. (assembly GCA_964353165.1). Taxonomy (GTDB): domain Bacteria; phylum Bacteroidota; class Bacteroidia; order Flavobacteriales; family Flavobacteriaceae; genus Maribacter. The sequence continues at coordinate 32,341 of CAYGUY010000003.1, read as the reverse complement.
GTCGGGCGGTAATTTTGGTGGTTCTCCGGTATCTGTTTCCTTGCTAGGGAATAATATAACTGAGTTGAAAGCTGCTAAAAAGGAGCTTAAAACAGCCTTGGAAAATAATACGGCATTAAAGGATATTGCAGACAATGATCCTGCAGGAATTAAGGAAATACGTTTGGAACTTAGGGAAAATGCATATCTCTTGGGCTTGGATCTTAGAAACGTTATGAATCAAGTGCGTGCCGGTTTTTTTGGAACGCAGGCACAGCGTTTTCAGCGTTCTCAGGATGAAATTCGTGTTTGGGTACGATACGATAGGGAAAATAGGTCCTCTATTTCAGACTTGGATGAAATGCGTATTGTTACGCCAAGCGGAAGTCGTGTTCCCTTAAAAGAAATCGCCGAGTATAGTATTGAACGTGGCGATGTTGCTATTAATAGATTAGAAGGTAGGCGAGAGATTCAGATATCGGCAGATTTAAAGAATCCAAAAGACAGTCCAACAGATATCATGGCAGAAATACAGAATGTTATCTTACCGGAAATCTTATCTAAATACCCTACAGTGTCACCTTCTTTTGAAGGGCAGAATAGAGAGGTAGGAAAGCTTACAGGCTCCTTGAAAGTGGTAGGATTATCAGTATTGCTCCTTATTTACATTACAATAGCCTTTACATTTAGAAGTTTTAGCCAGCCTTTATTGCTGTTGGTAATGGTTCCATTTAGTTTAACTGCGGTAGCATGGGGCCACTGGATTCATGATTTTCCTATTAATGTACTTTCACTTTTAGGAATTATTGCTTTAGTAGGAATAATGGTGAATGACGGTTTAGTGTTAATTGGACGTTTCAATACCAACTTAAAGGAGGGTATGACGTTTGACGCTGCTATACTGGAAGCTGGTAGGTCTAGGTTTAGGGCCATTTTTCTTACTTCCATCACTACGATTGCAGGTTTGGCCCCGTTAATGTTGGAAACCAGTAGGCAAGCTCAGTTTTTAATACCCATGGCTATTTCAATAGCGTATGGAATTGGAATGGCTACGGTACTTACATTGCTGGTGTTGCCGTTGTTTCTTTCTTTCGGGAATATTCTAAAATCCAAAAGCGGCACTTTTGGGTCGGGTTATAAGATTACAAAAGAAGAAGTGGAACGTGCTATTAAAGAACAAAAGGAAGGCCTGCATCTAGAGGGAAAACAAACACATATCAATACTAAAGAGTTGCCTCTTCATACGAAAAACGGCAGCCAAACGATTAAAAATCTATAAGGAACGATAGTAGAATGATACGATTAAAATCAATTGCAATAATTTTATTGATGCCATTTACGGTATTGATGGCACAAGAAAAGCTACTTTCCAAGGAAGAAGCCGTTATCAAAGCATTAGAAAATAACTTTGGGATACAAGTAGCCAAAAACCAAGTTGAAATAGCTGAAAATAACAGTAGTTTGCTCAACTCAGGATTTTTACCCACCCTTACGGGAAATGCAGGTGC
>CAYGUY010000003.1:20342-30754 GCA_964353165.1 uncultured Maribacter sp. | reverse complement strand
ACAGTAGTTTGCTCAACTCAGGATTTTTACCCACCCTTACGGGAAATGCAGGTGCCAATTACCAAAGGGATGATTCTACTTTTGAATTTCCAGGACAATTCCTTAGGGATGCTGAAACCGGCGCGAACGTATTGGATGATGCAGGAAACCCAGTACCTAGACCGGATGCTAGTCTGTATAAAGCGGAAGCACAGCGTTATAATGCAGGGTTAGTTGCGAACTATACCTTGTTCGATGGCCTGGGTAGGTTCTACACGTTTAAAAGTTTAAAGGAACAGTATCAGTTAAGTAGCCTTCAGGCTAGGGAAACGATAGAGAATACCATGATACAAATGTTTAACGTATATTTTGAGATTGCTCGCTTAACTGAGAACAAGAAAGTACAGCAACAGGCCTTGGAAATTTCCAAGCAACGGATTACCCGGTCTGAATATGCCTTTGAATATGGGCAAAATACTAAGTTGGATATTTTAAATGCCCAAGTAGATGTCACTAACGATAGCATCAATCTGTTAAATACGAATCAGCAATTGGCAAATGCCAAGCGTGATTTAAACGTGGTTCTCAATCAAGATTTAAACGAGGTTTATAACGTAGATACATTAATCACCTTTATTCCCAAATTGAAACTCGACGAATTTATGTCCGAGGCTAGATTGAATAATGTCGCAATATTACAAACCGAGCGAAATTTGGCAATTAATGCATACGATATTAAGGTAAGTACTTCGGGTTACCTGCCAACATTAGACCTTACAGGTTCCTATGGTTGGAATTTGAATCAAAATGCACCAGGGGCATTCTTTCCTGGGGTAAATGTGAACAACGACAGAAATTTTGGACTGGGTGCACGCTTAACATGGAACCTTTTTGATGGTGGTGGTACAACTGTGCGGGTGAAAAATGCAAAAATTGCGTATAAGAACCAAGAGTTGTTAAAGAACCAGGTCGCAATGGAAGTAGACAGGGATATTAAAAACGCAATGGCGATTTATGAGAATCGATTGAATATATTTAAGATTCAGGAACAGAACGTGCTAACCAACCAAAATAATTTTGAACGGTCTAAAGAGCAGTTTCAGTTGGGCAGGATTACCTCCATTGAATTTAGGCAGGCACAGATCAATCTGTTAAATGCTCAAACCAATAAAAATTTGGCTAAGTACGACGCTAAATTGTCCGAATTGCAATTGCTTCAACTCACAGGGCAATTATTGAATATAGAATTATAGCATAATTCAAAATAATTTGGCAACTAAAAAAAGAATACATGTACAACGATAGGACGAATAAAGAGTTGTTGGAAATTTTGGAGCAGTACCATATGCTTACTTTTGAATCACAGTTAGGCTTAAATAACGAACTGGAATCCAGAGCAATGGTTGTGGACAAGAGCGAATTGGAATTGGCTATTGAAGTCAAAATGTCCCGGATAAATAGCTTGGAATACCTGAATGAACTTGGTTTTAGTGCAATCATAAGAAACGATGGGGTAACGGTTACTAGGACATCCAGCGCAGTGCTTGCCGATGTACTTGCTGTTATTTTTGGAGTTTTGGTATTTCTTTTGGGTGTTTACGGGATAGGTTCTTTGGTTTCACTTTTCGTAAACGGAGAAGATATAAATGTTTTTTCGTTGGCAGTGAATTTAGCCATGGCGGGTCTTGTCTTTTTAGGTTTTAGCTTTTTTAATGGGATAAAAAGACTCATTGATTATGCAGGGTTTAGTTTGTCTAATAACGAGGGTAGTGTTACCTTAAGAAAACGCTTTGACTTTAAGTTAGAGGAAATAAAAGAGAAGACCTCGGAATTGTTTTTGGAAACAGAAGAAGAGGAACTTACACTAAAATTAGGTGATTACGCTATTTTTAATTCTAATGCGGAAAATTTAATTCAGCGGCTTACCCTAGAACAATTGACCTTTCTCCTTAAAAGAAGATAATTAGAGTACTCACCCATATGAACGAACATTTTTTTCAATGCCCTTATTGCTGGGAAGAGATTTCCATGTTATTGGATCCTTCCGAAACCCAACAACAATATATAGAAGATTGCGAGGTATGCTGCAGGCCTATTGAGGTTATGGTGCAGTTTAGTGCTGAAGAGTTGGTCGCTTTTGATGCGGTTGATATTGGACAATAACGGGGAGGTTACCTTTTTCTTTACTAAGTGAAGTGATGATTCTAGATTCGTAATGATTTTTAGGGTTAAATAAGTTGGTGCAGAATGACTTTTCAAATAAAAAACCAAGAACTCTAATTTTTTAGGGCAAAATCCCTACCAATTTCAAACTTTCCGTAAAAAAAGAACCACGCCTATTTTAGCGTGGTTTTTGAGTGAAGTGATGGCACTAGGATTCGAACCTAGGACCGCCTGCTTAGAAGGCAGGTGCTCTATCCAGCTGAGCTATGCCACCATTTTTTAATGTGCGTGCAAATGTATTAAAAATTACAGTGTTGTAAAACCAAAACCTACCAAAAGATGCTTTAAAATTGATGAGGCAACTATTTCTCATTGTAGATGTACGATAGCCTTCGGATTTTTGAAAAGGTATTGTGTTGATTTTTAACAGAGTAGTAGTTGTACAAGTACTTATTCGTAAGCGTTTTCCTGTTCATAACGATCGTAATTTTCCCAAATCTTATCCAGTACACTAAGAAAAATATCAAATTCAGCATCGGAGATACCTGCTATACTCATTTTTCTAATATCCTTGATTATGGGCATAACGCGTTTCATAAGTTCCTCGCCAGCTGGGGTCATGACGAGTTTAAACCGCTTTTGGTCGTCACGGAAACGGGATTTTTTTAAAAACCCTTTCTTACACAAACCGCTGATCACTCTAGAGGTGGTTGCCCTGTTCCTGAAATTGGTATTGCTTATTTCTGCCTGTGAAGCGTCAGAACCCAATAGATGTACCCTCCGCAAAATTACCCATTGTTCTATAGTAAGGTCGATATCATTTTCCGAAAATGCAGACATAAAAGTAGCCTGCACCTTTTTTAAGGTGCGGTCCAAATACACTCCAAAACCTTCCGTTCGATCCATAAACTAGCGTTCTAAGGGTCAAAAATAAGGAGAAAAAACAAAATATTGTTGTTAATGCAACAATATTAAAAAATTATAGTATTTTTGGAAGGTATAATCAAAGATAAAAATGGCAACAACACAGGAGACGGATAGTAGGTTGTATAAAAGCTACATTCTTGAGGATAGCACCTACAAAGGCGGAGGTAAGAAGATTGTCATGCCAGAGGGGATAGCAGTGCATAAACTATCCTCCAACGAAAATCCCTTGGGTTTTTCGGATAATGCGAAAGATGCCATCGTAAGGGCTACTGCAGAATTAAGCCTCTATCCCGATAATACGGATATTCGGTTGCGACAGGCTTTGGTAAAGGATTTCAACAACGAACTTACGGTTGATCATTTTGTTACGGCGAACAGTGGTTCGGAAGTCATAGATATTATCTCCAAAGTGTTTTTGTCCGAAGACGATGAAATCATTGTTTCCCAACCTTGCTTTTTGCCCTATACCGCGTTTACCAGATGGATGGGGGCTACGGCAATCAATGTACCTATGACTCCCGATTATGATTATAATCTGGACGGAATTTTAAATGCAGTTACTACAAAAACAAAATTGATATTCTTGGCATCGCCAAATAACCCGTCCGGCAACTATATTCCGCATTCGGCTTTAAGCGATTTTTTAGAAAAAGTACCTAGCCACGTTATGGTTATTTATGATGAGGTGTACCGTCATTTTGCCGAGGCTAGCGATTATACGTCGGCATTGCCTTTTGTCAAGGAAGGAAAAAATGTGATTGCCATCAATAGTTTTTCCAAAACCTATGGATTGGCGGGTTTACGAGTGGGTTACTGCTACGCGCCATTGGCACTTAGCAATTACATAAGAAAGGTCTGCAAACCCTTTTTACTATCTTCTTTAGCGCTGGAAGGTGCCATTGCTGCCCTAGATGATACCGATTTTGTGGAAAGAACGATTGATTTGGTGCGGACGGAAAGGGTATACGTACTCAATGGATTAACAGAACTGGGCATAAGGTTCTGGCCAACCCAAGGAAATTTTGTGTTGATCGACCCTCCCTTGGAAGATATGAAATTCACTTCCCTTATGGAGCAGCATGGGATTATGGTACGCCCCGTAGGCGTGTTTGGCGCTCCCGGTAAAGTTCGTATTTCCTTTGGGGTAAGAGCGGCCAATACGGCCATGTTGGCTGCTATTAAAAACGTGTTAAAGAGCAAATAATTCAGATACTATTTTATAATTTTAATCAACATGTTGCAGATGCAACAATAAATAGAAAAGATGGAAACGACTACCTTACCTAAGTTACATGAAAATGCTCAGGATTTTATGCCTATAAACGGCACGGATTATCTGGAGCTATACGTGAGTAATTCTAAACAGGCGGCTCATTTTTACAAGACCGCTTTCGGATTTCAATCCTTGGCCTATGCGGGTCTGGAAACTGGACTGAAGGATAGGGAAAGTTATGTAGTGGTGCAAGATAAAATTCGTTTGGTGCTGACTTCTCCTTTAAAGAGTGGAACCGCCATAGGAAAACACATAGATGACCATGGCGATGGGGTTAAAGTAGTGGCCTTATGGGTGGATGATGCAACCTATGCCTATAATACTGCTATAGAAAAAGGTGCAAAATCTTATATGGAACCAAAAACAGAGGAGGATGTTCAAGGCACAGTGGTGCGTTCAGGAATTCATACCTATGGGGAAACGGTCCATATTTTTGTAGAGCGCAAGAATTACAAGGGTACATTTTTACCAGGCTATAGAAAATGGGAAACCCCGGATTATAATCCGTCTTCTACTGGCTTAAAATTTGTAGATCACATGGTAGGGAATGTGGGTTGGAACCGAATGAACGAATGGGTAGATTTTTACGCTAACGTTCTAGGTTTTACGCAAATCCTATCTTTTGATGATAAAGATATTTCCACAGATTTTACTGCCTTAATGAGTAAAGTGATGAGCAACGGGAACGGTCGTATCAAGTTTCCGATAAACGAGCCTGCGGAAGGAAAGAAAAAATCCCAAGTGGAGGAATATTTGGATTTCTACGAAGGGGAAGGTATTCAACATATCGCTGTTGCTACCGATGATATCATTAAAACGGTTAGGGAATTAAAAAGTAGGGGAATCGAGTTCCTAAAAGTCCCGGACACCTATTATGATGTGGTGCTGGACCGTGTTGGAAAAATAGAGGAAGACATAGCTCCCCTAAAGGAACTGGGTATTTTGGTAGATCGAGATGATGAAGGCTATTTATTACAGATTTTTACCAGACCTATAGAACCAAGACCTACCATGTTCTTTGAAATTATACAGAGAAAAGGCGCACAGTCATTTGGAAAAGGTAACTTTAAGGCACTGTTCGAGGCCATTGAGCGCGAACAGGAACTTAGGGGGACGTTACATTAACAAGTTATGAGTTCAGAGTTATGATTTGACTAATTCTGAACTCATAACTCATAACTTAAAAGAAATGCCCATATATCACAACTTAGGAACCTTTCCGCAAAAGCGGCACACCCAGTTTAGGAAACCGGATGGGAACTTATATTATGAGCAATTGTTTGGCACCATTGGTTTTGATGGGATGTCCTCCTTGCTCTACCATGTTCATAGGCCTACACAGGTTAAGGAGATTGGAAAGGCCATCGATATGACCCCAAAAATTGCCGTGTCAAAAAATATAGCCTCGCGCAAACTTATCGGCTTTGATATAGCACCCAAAGACGATTTCTTGGAATCCCGGGAGCCCATGATGGTCAATAGCGATGTGCTTATTGGTTTGGCTGCACCACGAAAATCTATTACGGATTATTTTTATAAAAATTCCGATGCGGACGAGATGCTGTTCATCCATAAAGGAACCGGAACTTTAAAAACTTTCCTGGGCAATATTCCTTTTGAGTATGGGGACTATCTTATTATTCCGAGGGGAATGATTTATCAGATGGAGTTCGATACCGAGGAAAATCGTATTCTATATGCAGAATCCGCCCATCCCATATACACACCAAAACGCTATCGGAACTGGTTTGGTCAGTTATTGGAACATTCTCCTTTTTGCGAGCGAGATTACAAGCTGCCCCAAGACCTGCAAACGCAAGACGAAAAGGGCGATTTTGTGATGAAGATAAAAAAGCAAGGTATGTTGCATCATTTGGTCTACGCTACGCATCCTTTTGATGTCGTTGGCTGGGACGGGTATAATTATCCCTACGGATTTTCCATACATAATTTTGAACCCATTACAGGAAGAGTTCATCAACCGCCACCAGTGCATCAGACTTTTGAAACCAGTGCCTTTGTGATATGTTCTTTCTGTCCGCGTTTGTACGACTACCATCCAAAATCTATTCCGGCACCTTATAATCATTCCAACATCGATTCGGATGAGATGCTATATTACGTGGATGGCGATTTTATGAGTAGAACGGGTATTGGTCCTGGTTATATTTCGTTGCACCCTGCGGGTATTCCCCATGGTCCTCACCCAGGAACGTATGAAGCAAGTATTGGTAAAACAAAAACTGAAGAGTTGGCGGTAATGATCGATACCTTCAAACCCCTTCAACTCACGGAAAATGCCATGAAAATAGATGATGGCAACTATTTTACCTCTTGGGTGGATAAGGAATAGATTGTTAAAAATTGACATAAGATTTTGAGAATTAAGATGCACGACTTAAGAGGGTAGAGCAGTAGACTTAGAAAAAACGATAACCATTTCGGTGTTACAATAAGAAAGCATAAATGAAAAAACTAACTTCTTGGTTGGATATTCCTTCGGATTCCGACTTTAGTATATACAATCTTCCCTTTGGGATTTTCTCTAAAGGCAAAGTAAAAACAAGGGCAGGCATCGCCATAGGAAATCAAATTGTAGATTTGGCCAGTTTAGCAGAGGCGGAACTGTTGGATGTTTCTCCCTTCGTGTTCAGGCAATCAACCTTGAACGAGTTTATCGGCCTTGGAAAAAAAGTGACCAATAAGGTTCGACTTGATGTACAACAATTGTTGACCGATGACAATTCCCCGTTAAAGGACAGGCCTGAAATGCTGGTGCTACAGTCCGATGTGCAAATGCATCTGCCGGTACATATTGGGGATTATACCGATTTTTATTCCAGTATAGAACATGCAACGAACGTAGGAAAAATGTTTCGTGATCCGGAAAATGCCTTGTTGCCCAATTGGAAGCATATTCCAGTAGGCTACCACGGCAGGGCTTCCTCTATCGTGGTCAGCGGCACACCCATAAAAAGGCCCAAGGGGCAAGTGATGCCAAAAGATGCTACCGCTCCCGTATTTAAGGCTTCTGGCAGGTTGGATTTTGAACTGGAAATGGGTTTCATTACTGGAAAAAATACACAACTAGGTACAAGTGTTACGACCACCGACGCGGAAGATTACATTTTTGGACTGGTCTTGTTCAATGATTGGTCCGCACGCGATATTCAAAAATGGGAATATGTGCCACTAGGTCCCTTTTTAGGAAAGAATTTTGGTTCCTCTATTTCCCCCTGGATTGTTACTATAGAAGCTTTGGAACCTTTTAAGGTTGCTGGACCAAAACAAGATCCGGAAGTGTTGCCTTACTTAAAATATGAGGGAAATCAGAATTACGACGTACACTTGGAGGTCGCCCTACAGCCTAAAGATGGCGAGGAGCAAACGGTAAGCAAATCAAACTTCAAATACATGTATTGGAACATGGCGCAGCAATTGGCGCATCATACGATAAACGGCTGCAATATCAATGTGGGAGACGTGATGGCATCCGGTACTATTTCCGGGAAGGACGAAAGTTCCTATGGCTCTATGTTGGAGATTTCATGGGGCGGTTCCAAACCCATCACGCTAAAAGATGGAAGTACACGAACGTTTATAGAAGACAACGATACCGTTATCATGAGAGGATTTGCGGAGAAAGACGGAATTAAAGTCGGTTTTGGCGAGGTAAGCGGAACCATTTTACCTGCTGATTAATCGACCTCTTGTGAACGGCAAAAATCGTGTAGAATGAGATAAATTGATAATCTTGAGAAATGTCAGTCTGAGCGCAGTCGAAGACCAAAGGTCTAATAGGTTATTACGCAATTCGACTGCGCTCAATGTGATATTTTCATGTTAGATTGATAATTCCAAACTATGTTTTGAACAAATGAATAAAAAAATAAAAACCATATCCCCTTCGGACGTTTCCCAGCCAGAATTACACAGCTATTTGTTAGCTGCTGTAGCCCCAAGACCCATCTGTTTTGCCAGTACGGTGGATAAGGACGGGAATGTGAATTTGAGTCCCTTTAGTTTCTTTAATGTCTTTAGTTCTAATCCGCCCGTGCTTATTTTTTCCCCTGCCCGAAGCGGAAGGGATGGTAGTATGAAACACACCCACCAAAACGTGTTGGAAGTCCCGGAAGTGGTCATCAATATTATAAACTACGCCATGGTAGAGCAGATGTCGCTTTCCAGTACGGCCTATGACAAAGGAGTAAATGAATTTGAAAAAGCGGGATTTACACCGGTAAAGAGCGATGTAGTCGCACCGCCCAGAGTAGGGGAGGCACCCGTAGCCTTGGAATGTACCGTAACGCAAGTTATTCCTTTGGCGAATGCGCCTGGTGCCGGAAATCTTATTTTGGCAAGAGTGGAACGCATGCATATTCAAGAACAGTATCTGGATGCAGCCGGACAATTAGATACCCAAAAGTTAGATTTAATCGGTAGAATGGGCGGTAGTTGGTATACCCGTTCTAGTGGGGATTCCCTATTTGAAATTCCTAAACCTATACGCACCCAAGGTATAGGTGTAGATCGTCTACCAAAAGCTGTTGTTCAAAGTACCGTGCTTACTGGAAATAATCTAGGGCGTTTGGGCAATTTGGAACGCTTGCCTACGCCGGCTGAAATCGCCGGTATTCGTAACCACGAACAGGTAGCCCAGCTCCTTTTGGAGGACAACCAAAGCAAAGTAATTAAGGTGCATCAACTTGCCCAAGCGTGGTTGAAGGCAGGTAAAACCCTGCAGGCTTTAGCCCTCTTGTTTACCCTGGAATAACAGCTTCCGCTTCGATTTCCACCAAGTAACCATCGCCCACAAGCTTGGCTTCTACCAAGGTGTTCGTGGGATTTATGCCCTTGAAGCGTTCTCCATGGGCACGGGCAACAGGTTCCCAATCGTTTATGTTATGTACAAAAATTCTAGTCCGTACCACACTTTCTAGCGTAGTCTCAAAAGTCTGCAGTACAGCTTCTATTTTATCTATGACGAAATGGGTCTGTGCCGCGGCATCGGCACCGCCGATCATGAGCGGGCCATGCGTTGCCGTAGTGCCCGAAACATGGATGCGGTTTCCTTCCTTTACCGCCCTGCAATATCCCGCAAAGGATTCCCATTCCGTTCCACTAAAGATTTGTTCCCTAGAATTCCCCGATCTAGTAATCGTAAAGGGTTTTGGAATATTTTTCAGGTGATGGCTTAGATCTCCCGATGCCGTTAAAAAGGGAGGTTTTCTGTATTCATCCCCGCAATTCCCTGGAATAGGCAGTAACTCTTGCTGAGCGGCTGCGATGATGCTCATATCTTCCGGACTTAAATCTATGCCCAATACTTTTTTATTGTCGGTAATATGATTTCGCTCGCCTAGTCTAGCACCAACGATAACGGCAGCCACATTAGGGTTTTGTAAAATGTATCGGCTCGCTATGTTCGCAATGGACACGCCATGTTTGTCAGCCACTTTTTTTGCCGCTGTAAGTAGTTTTTGAAACACCTTCCATCCGCCTGCGGCATCAATAAACCGTTTGTATTTCATTTGTGACCAAGTGGTCAGGTCTTTATCGGCGGGTTCTTTTTTATCCAACCATATATCCGTTAGAAATCCACCGGCCAAGGTGCCAAAGGCCAGTAGTTTTACGCCATATTCTGAACATACATCGTTCATTTGAATGGTAGCTCTTCGGTCTAATAACGAATGGCATATTTGGTTGCTTACTATCGGAATACCACTGGCACAGGCTATCCATAAATGGGCTGCATCAAAATTGGTTACGCCAATATGTTTGATCAAGCCTTCTTCCTGTAGTTGCTTTAAGTGAAACAGGCCATCCAACCAACTTGGATCGGGATAGTTCCAAGCATGAAACTGCATCAAATCTATACTCTTTTGTTGCATGCGGTCCAATGCTGTCTGTGTGGCCTTTCTAACATCGCTTAGGGAAATCTTTCCCGGTTCCGGAACCCATTTAGTAAATAATTGCACTTTGCTGCCCAAAGGGTTGGTGTTCTTAAAAGTACCCGTAATTATTTCGCTGGAACCGTAATGATCGGCCATATCAAAAGTTGTAAAACCTT
>CAYGUY010000003.1:18872-20242 GCA_964353165.1 uncultured Maribacter sp. | reverse complement strand
GTAATTATTTCGCTGGAACCGTAATGATCGGCCATATCAAAAGTTGTAAAACCTTCCTTAACGTAGGGTTCCATGTGTTTGGCGGTGGTGATCGGCTCAAGCGTTTTACCGTCTCGTTCCATATCGGCAATTTGCCATAATCCGGTTATGATTCTGGATATTTCCAAACCTACCGCAAGTTGTATTTTTTCTTTCATGGTTTATTCTTCAGGAAGCGTTTTAAAAATAAGATTTGGGTTGATGCCTTTACGCTTAAGTTGTTTCCATTTCAACCAAAACAACAGGCTTGCCATACCCATAACAATCAACCAGATAGGGGTGGAGTGAAAGTACCATTCTTCTACCTGAGAGCTTATATCTTTATAGGTGTGTACGGTCAAAAAGAGTAACAGGCTAAGGATTCCTCCCAATCCTATTACAAGTTGAAGGCTTCGGTTTTTAAATACGGTAATCCCTTGCGCTATATTCTTATTTATTTTTGGTAAGGTGACAAGCGTAATGCACATCAATAAAAAGTTGACCATCATGGAGGTGACCATGATATCTATGCCAAGAAAAAAATCGCCTGCAAAATGGGAACCGAATACGCCGATGCTCGCCATAATTCCCGCTAAAATCAAGGAAATATGTGGCGTCTGATAGTGTTTATGGGTGCGGGTTATGACACTGGGAAAGATACCGTCTTTTGCCCATGCGAACATCAACCGGGAAACCGAAAGTAGCATGGCAGGCAGGTCATTGATAAGGGCGATGGTAGCGCCCAATAAAATAGCGATCCCCAAGCCCGACGGTAATACGTAGCTTAATAGCCCCGGGGCGGAAATATCCTTTATTAACGATTCTTCGGCTATGAAACTCCAAGGCACTGTATGATATACTGCCGATGCAAACAGAAAATAAAAAAGACCAACGGAACTTATCGCTAACAAAATAGCCATAGGTAAGGTTCTTGTGGGGTTTTTGGCCTCGCCTCCAGCTTGTGCTATGGAGTCGAAACCAATAAAACTTGAAAACAACAAAGCAGCTGCGGATAGAAAGATACGCCAATCAAAAACAGCCTTTTCCGTAGGAACAAAACTTCTGTTTTCCCTTACTTCCAATGCGTTTACAAAATCTACGGTAGAGAAATAATAACCTGCAACGATGACGATGCCACCCAAGAAAAACATTAGGAACATCATGGGCAGCAGGGTAATGGCGTAGGATTTGGCACCTTTGATATTGACGCCCACAAAAAACCAAATAAGGAAGAGTGCCAAAGGAATTCTCACCCAGCCGTGTTCCAAGGTTTGGGCCAGCTGCATCCATCCGAGTTCAAAAAAAATATCACGGATAAACGGGACGGTAACATAGGCAATAACCCCAATAAC
>CAYGUY010000003.1:0-18772 GCA_964353165.1 uncultured Maribacter sp. | reverse complement strand
CAAAAAAAATATCACGGATAAACGGGACGGTAACATAGGCAATAACCCCAATAACGATGGAGAGGCCAAACCACTGCGAGAAACTGGCCACAAAGCCCAAATAGGGATGTAGTCCTCTACTTGCATAGATATAACTGCCACCGGCCCTAGGCATGGCCGATGCCAATATACTATAGGCCAATGCGGAAAAAATGGCAGGTACCGCTGCGAAAGTAAAGGCATACAAAACATACGGTCCAATGCCGGGCACATTTTTTTGAATCATGAACGGCACAACGTTTATGGAGGCGCCTAACATGGAGCAAACCCCTGTCGCAGTCAGCGCCAAAAGGCCCAATTGTCTTGAAAGTCCAGATGATGATTTGGGGTTCATGTATGCTTGGGTACTAGGCTTTCTTAATCCAAAATGGGGGCTAAATGTTCATTACTGCCCGTGAGTTGCCATTGCCCTAAACTAATGGGAATATTGCCAATGTCATTCAAACCATCAAAGAAGGATTTGAGTTGAAACTCGGTTCCGTCGTTTTCCAGTTTTCTGGCATACTCCGCCAATGCTTGTTCTACTAGATATTTACCCGTTATATAGCTGGTGCCATAGCCTGGTTGCCTTAGATAAAGGTGTTGTTCAAAAATCAGCAGTTCTTTTTCGGTCTTCATCCATCCCCTTGGGGTATAGTCGGAGTGAATTTTGCCCGCCTCTTCCATGGTCATTTCGTTGGCATGGGCATATAGGGAACCCAGACCGCGTGCGGCACGTTGGGCAATCATGATGTAAACAATTTCCCGCACCCGTGGACTATCATCATACAGTCCCGCTTGCATAAAGAGTTCTTCTACGGCCGTTGCCATACCTTCGTTTCTTGAATCGAAAATATTATACAATAAAGCGTTTTTACGAATACTGCTCGGGTTGGGTTCGTTAGCCATTCTGGCGAGTTCAAACCAGTGGTAAAAGTGGGAGAACAGCGGTCTTGGATCATAGTGTGCGGTAATCCAAAAGAAATTGCGGTTTTCCTTAGGAACAAAGGTCCCATAATGTGCCTTTAGTGCGGGTTCATAATAGTCTTTTACCGTAACGATATTTTGGTCGTCTAAAAAGGCCAATAAACTGTTCGCTGCTTTTTCGTTCAGCAGTTGATAGGCTTTTTCCGAGTCGGCTTCCTTTAGCGGTGGTAGATTACGATTTCTGTGCTCCTCTAATTTAAGACCGGCCCAAGCGCGCGTGAGTTCTCTTTTTAGCAGTAACACTTCATCTTCCCAGGTCATGGGCACAAGGTGCACGTTCTGCTGGTACCAGGTGTAGTTTTCTTTACCAATACCGGAGGGTCCCGTTTTGGAAGGTGCTTGTGCTTCGAGCCAGGTCACTAATTCTTGTGTAGCCGCAATCGCTAGGTCAATAGCCTTATGTACTTGTTTGTCTTTTGCAATTCCTGGTTCATTATTAAGGTTCTCCAAATCGGTAACTTGGGTGCGTATATCCCGTATGCCGGCAATCCACAAATCCTTTGCGTTCCCGGTTAGGTTTATTTTTGCTTGAGCGTTCAAGGAAGGGATGACATTTAGCTGTGCTATAAATTCTTTTCGCTTTTCCTTGGACAAGGGAAACTCATACTGCCAGAACTCCAAAACGGCATGGTGGGTTGGTCCTTCATGTGCCGGAACATCACTACGGTCCGTCCAAATGGTTTTGTAGAAGGCAGGGTCTCGCTGCCATGGCTTTAAAACCCGTTGGTTAAAATCATAACCGTTCATTTCTGCCTTTACAATATGCCAATCTACTTGTTTTTCAATGGGCCAGGATGCTGTAGAAAAACTGTTAAGGTGTTCTTTGAGCACAGTAAAATCGTTTTTTCGTGCCTCAAAGGTTTCCGCACGGTAATCGGGTGCGCCATTAAATGTTGGAGGATTTTCGAAAGTACGCCAGTCTTGAAACAGATTTTCCAGTTCTTGATATGAAGTGGTTTTCGATTGCCCGTAGGTGCTAATGGCACATAAGAATAGGGCTATGCCGAAGTATGTTTTCGTGTATGCGTTGGTCATTGTCTACAAATTTTTGTAAAAGATAGGATATTCAAATTTTACTTAAAAATTCCTATAAGATTTAATAATGGATTTTTAAAATAACGATTAGCTTGTTTTTGAAGCAATCACACGCTTGTACCCATGGTTGATTATTCCTAGAATTAGCTAATCTTTTCTACCAGGTACAGCTGTAAAAAATGTAGGAATCAGAATAATTAGTTGTAAGGTTTTCTATAAAAAGATATCTTTATCTAAACTAAATAGGGTATATCCCCCTAACCAAAACTCCCCCATGGCTAAAATCGAAATAACAGGTTCTCCGGAGGAACTGGAACGCGTAAGTACATTCTTAAACAATAATAATATAAAGTTTAAGATTAAGGAGGACTTTGGTAATCATTCTAGGGAAGAATTAGAGAAGTATAATGAGCTTATGGAAAAATTCAAGTAGCTATGAAAGCGCTAATCAAATATAGAATTCTGGATATATTAATTTTTTTGGGGATAGTATACGCAATTACACATTTTACTAGTCTGAACATGGTTGAATATACCATCGGATTCTTTTTAGGCTATGTGGTGTTTGTAGTAGGGCCTATTTTTTATAAGATAAAAGTGAGTTGAATACGTTTTCTTAAAGTGGGATACCCATATTTAACGTACCTAAGATTTATTATAAAAAACACCGCTAAGCATACTATTTTTAGTAGAAACGGGAGCTGGACTCCCCCTTTATAAAACCTTGATGAACTTCCGGCTCTTTATTTTAATTGTTTAAAACCTAAGAATGTCACAACATCTAAATCGCGACTTACTTTCTGGTTTCGGGAACTGCCCCGAAGTTCCGGGGGAACCACTAACTTTTACTCACAAAAAAACCACCTCGTTAAAAGTGGTTTTACTAGTAGCGGGAACTGGACTCGAACCAGTGACCTTCGGGTTATGAGCCCGACGAGCTACCTACTGCTCTATCCCGCGATTTGCGTTTCCAAAATAATCAACTTTGCTTTTACGCTTTCAGTTCATTAAGCTGAACGGCTTATTTTGGACTGCAAATATACAACGCTTTTTTACTTTAATCAAAATTCTATTCTAAACTTTATCTTAAAAATATTTACCTTCGAAAACATGGAGCAATTAAATGATTTTTTAGCTAAGGCTATTACCGGGACAGAATGGCCCATGTTTATTTTATTGATAGGTGGTGGCCTGTTTCTTGTATGTTACTCTAAATTATTGCCCTACCGCTATTTTGGGCATGCAATTGCCATAACCCGTGGCAAATATGACGATAAGAATGCCAAAGGCGATGTAAGCTCCTTACAGGCCCTGTCGGCAGCAGTGGCTGCCACCGTTGGTTTGGGAAATATTTCCGGAGTCGCCATTGCAATTCATGACGGTGGACCAGGTGTTGTTTTTTGGATTTGGATGACAGCCATCATAGGCATGTGTATTAAATTTTACTCTTGTAGTCTGTCCATAATGTACCGCGGTGAAGATTCGGAGGGGAATTTGCAGGGAGGCCCCATGTATTATATTACCAAAGGTTTGGGCAAAAAGGCAAAACCTTTAGCCGTTTTCTTCAGTATTGCCGGACTTTTTGGTTTTTTGGGGGTATTTACCGCCAATCAGTTTACGGAAACTTTTATGAGTGTTATAGAGCCAGAAACAACTTTAATGGCATTGGGAGGAACGGCAGCGGATCCTTTGTTCAATTGGAAGTTGTTGGTAGGATTTGTACTAGCAGTCGTATCGTCTTTCGTGATTTTTGGTGGACTTAAAAATATAGCAAAGGTCGCATCTGCAATTGTTCCGTTTATGGTAATGGTTTATTTAGTGGCCGTTATTCTGGTCATGGCACTAAATGCCTCTCAGATAATTCCTTCGCTAAAACTTATTATAACCGAGGCTTGGAATTTTAAAACAATCGTTACCGGTGGTTTTTGGGGCTTGGTCATTATTGGTGTCCGAAGGGCCATGTTTTCTAACGAGGCCGGACTTGGTTCCGCTCCTATGTATCACGGTCAGTCTAAAACAGATGAACCCATTAGGGAGGGACTGGTGGCCATGTTGGGCCCATTTATAGATACTATTTTGGTCTGTACTTTTACCGCTGTGGTCATTATTTTAAGTGGTGCCTATTTAGAGGATTCCAGCGGTATTGTGATGACCCTTCAGGCTTTTAGAACTACCCTTTTTGGCTATGGGGATGATTTGTTGATGGTTATTGTTACGGCTTTCGCACTATCAACCTTGTTTACGTACTCGTATTACGGGGTTAAAAGTCTCTCCTACCTTACCAATGCTAAAATTGGTAAACTGTATAATGTATATTTTGTAATTATGATCGTTTTTGCTGCCATCGCTTCCTTGGATGTAGTTAAAAACCTTATCGATTTATCCTACGCACTCATGGTGATACCCAATATGATTGCCGTACTTTTGTTGGCTCCCAAGGTAAATGCAGCTGCCAAGGTGTATTTTGAAAAATTAAGGAATGAAAGAGCATAAAGCAGGTTTTGTAAATATCATAGGCAACCCCAACGTAGGCAAGTCAACCTTGATGAACGCCTTTGTGGGGGAGAAATTATCTATAATTACTTCTAAGGCACAGACAACAAGACACCGTATTCTGGGCATTGTTAATGGAGATGATTTTCAGATGATTCTTTCTGATACTCCGGGTATTATAAAACCGGCCTACGACTTGCAAAGCTCTATGATGGATTTTGTGAAGTCGGCCTTTGAGGATGCAGATGTGTTACTGTATATGGTCGAAATTGGAGAGAAAGCACTGAAAGACGAAAAATTTTTCGATAAAATAAAACATTCTAAAATTCCGGTCTTGCTTCTTTTGAATAAAGTGGATACCGCTACCCAAGAATTGTTGGAAGAACAAGTACAGTATTGGCAAAAGGAATTGCCTACGGTAGAAATACATCCGATATCGGCATTACAAAACTTTAATATTAAGGAAGTATTTGAGCGCATTCTGGAATTGTTACCAACGTCACCTGCGTATTACCCTAAAGATCAGTTAACGGATAAGCCAGAACGTTTCTTTGTAAATGAGACGATTCGTGAGAAAATCTTGATGTTTTACAAAAAGGAAATTCCCTACGCTGTTGAAGTAGAGACCGAAGAGTTTTTTGAGGACGAAGAAATTATACGTATCCGTTCCGTGATTATGGTAGAGCGCGATTCCCAAAAAGGTATTATTATTGGTCATAAGGGAAGTGCTTTGAAAAAGGTGGGTGTAGAATCTCGAAAAGATTTGGAAAAATTCTTTGACAAACAAGTGCATATAGAATTGTACGTGAAAGTGAACAAGAACTGGAGGAACGATAGTAGACAGCTAAAACGCTTCGGTTATAATAAATAGGTCTACGTTTATATTTGTCATTCAACTTGCTCATAGTCTTTTGTTTATACTACCTTTGCAGCCAAATTTAGAGGTATGGGAGCTATTGTAGCTATTGTAGGAAGGCCTAATGTTGGTAAATCAACGTTTTTTAATCGATTGATACAGCGTCGCGAAGCAATCGTGGATGCTGTTAGCGGAGTTACCAGGGATAGACACTACGGAAAGAGCGACTGGAACGGTAAGGAGTTTTCGGTTATTGATACAGGTGGATATGTTCTGGGTAGCGATGATGTTTTTGAAAAAGAGATAGATAAGCAAGTAGAACTCGCCATAGCTGAAGCGGATGCCATTATTTTTATGGTAGATGTGGAGACTGGGGTAACGGGTATGGATGAAGATGTTGCCAAGTTGTTAAGAAGGGTAAATAAGCCTGTTTTTCTTGCTATCAATAAGGTAGATAATGCCATGAGGGAGGAAGATGCCGTAGAATTCTATTCTTTAGGATTGGGAGAATTCTATACCTTGTCTAGCATAAACGGTAGTGGTACCGGTGACTTATTGGACGCTTTGGTAAAAGAACTTCCAGATGTTGCGGAGGAAGTGACGGAATTACCCAGATTTGCAGTTGTAGGAAGACCGAACGCGGGTAAGTCATCTTTTATAAATGCACTTATTGGTGAAGAAAGATATATTGTTACCGATATCGCGGGGACAACAAGGGATAGTATAGACACAAAGTACAATAGATTCGGTTTTGAATTTAACTTGGTTGATACCGCAGGAATTCGAAGAAAATCGAAGGTTAAAGAAGATTTAGAGTTTTATTCGGTTATGCGTTCTGTACGAGCTATAGAACACTGTGACGTTTGTTTGTTATTATTAGACGCAACACGTGGTTTTGATGGTCAGGTTGAAAATATTTTTTGGTTAGCACAGCGTAATCATAAAGGAATCGTAATATTGGTAAATAAATGGGATTTGGTAGAGGATAAGGAAACCAATACGATAAAACAATATACACAGCGCATAAAAGAAGCCATTTCACCATTTATTGATATTCCTATATTGTTCATTTCCGTGCTAACAAAGCAAAGGCTTCTAAAAGCAATAGAAACGGCTGTTGAGGTGCATAAAAATAGAAGTAAAAAAATCATTACCCGAAAGTTTAATGATGTCATGCTCCCATTGATAGAAGCATATCCTCCACCGGCATATAAGGGGAAATATGTTAAAATTAAGTTTTGTACACAACTACCAACGCCTTATCCCCAGTTCGCATTTTTCTGTAATTTACCCCAATATGTCAAGGAACCTTATAAGCGCTATTTGGAGAATAAGATTAGGGAGGAATTTGATTTTAATGGGGTTCCGATTACTGTTTTTATGAGAAAAAAGTAGGGCAATTAGTTTTTGTTTGAAAATACATTAAAAATAGCACTGTCTTTACGTATTGGTTTAAAGACCGGAATAAAAAAAGCTTTTTGCATTTTAGGTATTTTAAAAGGGTCATACTACTTAAAGGCCTGTCACCTGAGCTTAAAGCCTCTTCCTAATAGGAAAAAATCCTAAGGCACGCAGGTTTAATCTTGAACCTTCTTCCTTCAGAGGACCGGGATTAACTTGGTACTTGAATTTGAATTTGGGCTTGTATTTTAACTTGTGACTTGTATGTACGTTTGTAATTGAACTTGACATTTGAGCTTAACACTTACCACCCACCAGAGGCACCACCGCCGCCAAATCCACCACCGCCAAATCCTCCTCCGAAACCACCTCCAAAACTACCGCCACCGCCACCAAATCCACCTCCACTGCCGAAACCTCCTCCGGTTCTACCGCTGCGGCCCATGTTGCTTAGGATAATAACGTCCCAAAGGTCCAGTCCCCGGTTTTTTCGTCCGCCGTTACCGCCGCCATTCCCTTTGTTGCGTTTGGAAAGGATAATCAGGATAATAAAGAATATCAAAAAAGGAAGTAAAGCCCGTAATGGAAAGCCGTCTTCGGTCGTAAAGCTGCGGTCTTCCTTGAATTCGCCATTAAGTGCTTGGAAAATTACATCCGCTCCGTTGTTGAGTCCTCCGTAATAATCACCGGTTTTAAACTTAGGAACAATCACAGTTTCAATAATCCTGCGGGATAGGGCATCGGTTAGACTACCTTCCACCCCATACCCGGTATTGATGGCTATTTTTCTATCGTTCCGTGCCAAAAGAATCAGTACACCGTTATCTTTTCCAGCTTGTCCAATACCCCATGCTTGACCCCACTGGGCACCTAAATAAGTAATGTTTTCGCCCTCGGTACTTGCAATAATAGCTACAACGATTTGGGTAGAAGTACTGTCGGAATAACGTATCAGTTTTTGTTCCAGCGCATTTTTCTGTACTGGTGAAAGTAGGTTTATATAATCGTAAACGCTGGTTTCTTTTTCCGGTTTTTCCGGTATTTCGAACTGCCCCCAAATAGAAGTGAAGCATATTAAAAATAAAAAGCTAAGACTAGCCTTTAGATATCTCATTGCTTAATTCGTTCGTGTCGCCATGTTGCCATGGAAAGTGTTTTTCGAGCTCCGTACCTGCTTTGCGTACCCCTTGCAAGATACCTTCTTTAAAATTTCCTGCCTTAAAATGGGTTTGTATTAGTTCCTTGGTGGATTCCCAAAAACTTTCGGGAACAACCTCGTCAATGCCCTTGTCGCCACAAATAGAAAATTTTCTGTCGTTAACCGCTACATATAAAAGCACCCCGTTACCTTCCTTGGTATTGTCCATTTTAAGTAGATGAAAAATCTCCTTTGCACGCTCGTAGTGGTCCAATTGTGTATGGGATTCTATGTGTACCCTAATCTCCCCAGAGGTGTTCTTCTCTGCCTGTAGAATAGCTTGCACAATTTCCTCCTCATCTGCGGCGCTTAAAAAATCTTCTACTTTGGACATCTGGTTTTATTCAAAATCAAAGTTAACATCCGGCGCTTGTTCGGAACCTGCTTCTGATTTAAAATAGGCCAGTTCATCAAAATTAAAAATACCTGCCAACACCGAGTTTGGAAATTTCTTAATATGAAGATTGTAAGGCTCTACGGTAGCGTTAAAGCGGTCGCGCGCCACATTGATTCTGTTTTCCGTACCCTCTAATTGCGATTGTAGTTCCAAGAAATTTTGATTTGCTTTTAAATCTGGGTAGCGTTCTACGGTAACTAGCAGCTTGCTCAGCGCTCCACTCAACCCGCTTTGTGCCTGATTAAATTGAGCCAGTTGTTCCGGCGTAATATTGGTAGGGTCTATGCTTATAGCGGTAGCTTTTGCACGGGCTTCAATTACATCTGTTAGGGTTCCTCGCTCAAAATCGGCTGCTCCTTGTACTGTTTTTACCAAATTTCCGATGAGGTCATTTCTACGCTGATACGAGCTTTCGACATTTGCCCAGGTTTTGGTAGACGTTTCTTTTAAGGCTATGGCGGTGTTGTTAAATCCAACCCCCCATTGATAAATCCCAAAAGCGATTACCCCCAGTACGATTAATGCAATAATTCCTTTTTTCATGATAAGTGTTTTTAATAGCTCTTTCTAGGAGCGAATGGTTTAGTGTTTAAAGTTGGGTCTCTTCTAAAAGTAACCTAGGTTCTGATTATTATGCTCTTTATTGTCTTAATGATATGCGATAAGCACGCGAATTTTATAGTATCAACTTTTTAACTCATTATCTTTTTGACTTAAGCCTGGCTAACAGGCTTACAGTTGACTCTTGATTTTTATAAGCTCTGCCTTTACACCTTCTAATTTTTGGATGATGTCAAAGTTGGACAATGTTTTTTGCTTTTCCTCCTTTAAATGGGTTTTTGCCCCATCTAGCGTAAACCCTCGTTCTTTTACCAGATGATAAATGAGTTGCAGGTTCTTAATATCCTTAGGTGTAAATTTTCTGTTTCCTTTGGCGTTCTTTTTTGGTTGTAGTACATCGAACTCCTTTTCCCAAAAACGAATAAGAGAGGTATTTACATCAAAAGCACGGGCAACTTCCCCAATGCCGTAATATCTTTTTTCAGGGAGTTCTACTTGCATTAATCCAGGGATTGATTTTCTTGATTAGCATACTTTAACATATTCTCAAATTCCTCTGGGGATAAACTTCCATAGTAGAAATTAATGGGGTTGATACGGTCATTGTCTTTCCATACCTCGTAATGAAGGTGGGGTGCCTCTGAACGGCCCGTACTTCCTACAAAACCTATAAGGTCGCCTCTTTTTACTTTTTGGCCCTGCTTTACGTTATACTGACTCAAATGTCCGTAAAGGCTTAAATATCCATAACCGTGATCAATACGAATGTGCTTGCCATAACCAGATGAGTTGTTGTCCGCTCTGGTAATTACTCCGTCTCCGGTCGCGTAAATGGGCGTTCCTTTGGGTGCTGTAAAATCCATTCCGTAGTGCATTTTTCGTGCTTTGGTAAAGGGATCTGAACGCCAGCCGTAGCCTGAAGCCATGCGGGTTAAATCTTCATTATTTATGGGTTGTATGGCAGGAATGGCTACCAATAGTTTTTCTTTTTCCTCTGCTAATTTGGTTATCTCGTCCAAAGATTTGGACTGTATGGCCATTTGTTTCTTAATGATGTCCAATCGCTGCGTGGTGGCGATCACCATTTCCGAATTGTTGAAGCCCTCTAAAGCTTTATAACGATTAATTCCTCCAAAACCTGCACGTCGTTGTTCTTCTGGAATGGGATTCGCCTCAAAATAAAGTCGGTATATATTGTTGTCCCTGTCCTCTATGTTTACAAGAACATTTTCAATCTGTTCCATCTTTTTGTTCAACAGCTCAAATTGAAGTTCGTAGTTTTTGAGCTCACGGGCCAAGGATAGTTCCCTTGGCGTATTGATCAAGTTGGTGTTCAAAAGTAAAATCAATCCCAATAGGCCAAACAAAAAAGAGCCGAGAAAGAAAAAGACAATGTTGCGATAACGTCTGGATTTTTCAGGTTCGATCTTGCGATACGATAGCGTGTCTGGGTCGTAATAGTATTTTACCTTAGACATGAATAGATTTTATGCTATTTTTGTGGTTAGATTTTTTAACATAACAAACAAATATAAAAATTGTTTTCCATAAACAGTTAAAATTTGTAAAAGCTTAGCATTTTAGATGAATTCCAAGGATATACGAAAGCAATTTTTACAATTTTTCGAGGGCAAAAAACACAGAATTGTACCCTCTGCACCCATGGTCATAAAAGATGATCCCACCTTGCTTTTTACCAATGCGGGAATGAATCAATTTAAGGAATATTTTTTAGGAATCAACGAGCCTAAACATACTAGGATTACGGATACTCAAAAATGCCTTAGGGTTAGCGGTAAGCATAACGATTTGGAAGAAGTGGGAAAGGACACATACCACCACACCATGTTCGAGATGTTGGGCAACTGGAGTTTTGGGGATTATTTTAAGGAAGAGGCCATAACCTGGGCATGGGAACTGTTGACAGATGTTTTAAAGATCGATAAGGATAGTCTGTATGTTTCGGTTTTTGAGGGAAGTACCGATGCGGATAATTTGAAAAAGGACGATGAGGCCTACGAGCTATGGCGTAAAATCGTTCCCGAGGACCGCATTATCATGGGCAACAAAAAGGATAATTTCTGGGAAATGGGCGACCAAGGGCCTTGCGGTCCCTGTTCAGAAATACATGTAGATATACGTTCCCAAGAAGAAAAGAAAAAAGTGCCTGGTGCTAGCTTGGTGAACGCAGACCATCCCTTGGTGGTTGAAATTTGGAATCTGGTGTTTATGCAGTACAACCGCAAAGCGGATGGTAGTTTGGAACCATTACCTGCTAAGCATGTTGACACGGGGATGGGTTTTGAACGCCTATGTATGGTAATGCAAAACGTAAAGTCTAATTATGATACTGATGTTTTTACTCCGTTGATCAGGGAAATAGAAACGATTACCAATGCAGATTACGGTAAAAATGAAGAAATAGATATTGCTATGCGCGTCATTGCCGACCATATTAGGGCGGTAGCATTTTCAATAGCGGATGGGCAATTGCCTAGTAATACGGGAGCCGGCTATGTGATTCGTAGGATTTTGCGCCGCGCTGTGCGCTATGGTTTTACCTTTTTAGGTACGAAGGAGCCGTTTATGTATCGGTTGGTCAATGTGCTTGCCCAGACTATGGGAGACGCTTTTCCTGAATTGAAAGAACAAAAGCAACTCATACAGAATGTCATAAAAGAAGAGGAGCATTCATTCCTAAAGACCTTGGATCAAGGTTTGGTCTTGTTGGACACCATCATTAAGAATTCAACAAGCAAAACGGTAGATGGTGCTAAGGCTTTTGAGCTGTACGATACCTTTGGTTTTCCTATTGATTTAACGGCGCTGATATTAAGCGAAAAAGGCTATAGCTTGGACGAGGTAGGATTTGATGCCGCCATGCAAAGGCAAAAAAATCGCTCTAAAGCTGCCTCGGAAATCTCAAAGCAGGATTGGGTGGTATTGAACGATGATAAGGAACAAGAGTTTATTGGCTATGACGCCCTACAGTCCGATGTTAAAATCGTAAAGTACAGAAAAATAACCTCCAAAAAAGACGGGGAGCAGTATCAACTCGTATTCAATCTTACCCCTTTTTATGCGGAAGGTGGCGGACAAGTAGGCGATAAAGGCTATTTGGAATCTTCTGATGGCGATGTGGTGTATATCATCGATACGAAAAAAGAAAACAACGAAATTGTTCATTTTGCCAAAAATCTTCCCAAAAAGTTGGAAGGAAGTTTTAAGGCAACTGTCGATGCGAAACAAAGGCGTAGAACCGAATCTAATCACACGGCAACACATTTGCTACATCAGGCCCTAAGAGAAGTGCTGGGAACTCATGTAGAGCAAAAAGGTTCGGCAGTACATTCCAAATACCTACGTTTTGATTTTTCTCATTTTGCCAAACTAACGGTGGACGAGTTACGTCAAGTAGAGGATTTCGTAAACGCACGAATCGAAGGTCAATTGCCTTTTGAGGAGCAACGCAACATCTCCATGGAAACAGCATTGGACGCAGGTGCCATGGCCTTGTTCGGGGAAAAATATGGAGATACGGTACGGATGGTCAAATTTGGTCAATCCGCGGAACTGTGTGGGGGTACCCATGTAAAGAATACAGGGGATATATGGCATTTTAAGATACGATCGGAAGGAGCAGTGGCTGCAGGTATTCGCAGAATAGAAGCTATTACTAATGATGCTGTAAAAGACTTTTATTTTGACAACAATCGTTCGCTCTACGAAATTAAAGATGCACTAGGGAATGCCCAAGACCCACTTAAGGCGGTGGTAAGCCTGCAAGATGAGAATACGGAATTAAAGAAGCAACTTGCTATCCTTTTAAAGGATAAAGCCCAAAATTTAAAGGGCGATTTGGAGAAAGAATTGCAAACCGTTAATGGAGTGCGATTTTTAGCCAAAAAGGTAGATTTGGATGCTGCGGGCATCAAGGATCTCTCTTTTGAAATGGGGCAGAACAGGGAGGATCTGTTCCTGCTGTTCGGGACCGAGCAAGACGGGAAGGCTTTATTATCCTGTTATATTTCTAAAGGCGTAGTAGCATCCAAAAATTTGAATGCCGGAACCATCGTACGGGAACTCGGAAAGCACATCCAAGGTGGTGGTGGCGGACAGCCTTTCTTTGCTACAGCAGGAGGAAAGAAACCCGAAGGTATTGATCAGGCTTTGGAGGCTGTTAAGGGGTATTTGGAGTAGTGACGAATAAGACCAAGTGGTTTTTATATCGAGTCTTTCCTGCTTTATTAATTAGATTTCAAAATGAGACACCTATTTTATTTTATTCTTGTAGTACTTGTTTCTTGCAAGGGTAAGAATTCTGATACCACATCTCAAGAAGATTTGGAAAATAAAGTAGTTTTAAAAATTAGTCAAGAAGACCTAGCTAAGGTGGATGCCTATGTGAAAAAAGCTTGGGGATCGGATATTTATTCGGTTAAATATCAGGTCTATTTGGATTCGGCTTTAGCTATAAAACCAGATTCTGCCTATCTATGGCAACAAAAGGCGATGCCACTTTACAAAGCGCGCAAATATTCACTTGGAAAACCTTTTTTACAAAAAGCTGTAGAGTATGATGCAAAAGGACAGCTGGATTATAGCGCGTTCATGAAATGTATTTTTTCTAAGGAATATGAAGAATCCATTAAAGAGTTTTTAGAAGTAAAAGAACGATTTGGAGATAGTTATGTGATGGATCATACTTATAATTTTTACATCGGTTTGAATTATTTACAGTTAAATCAGTTTGAAAAGGCAAAAGTGTATCTGGAAAAGAGCAAAGAACAACAGTTTTTAGATTTTCCATCTGATGCGCCGGAAGAGGCCTGCCATTATTTGGATTGGTTTTACCTTGGAATTGTGGAACACGAGCTTTCAAACTATGAAAAAGCCATTGAATGTTTTGATATTTCCCTTAAAGTTTACAAAAATTTTGGAGATGCGATGTACTATAAAGCGGTTAGTCAATTAGCTTTGGATCTCACCAGCGAAGCTGAGGTTACTTATAAAGTGGCATTTGAAAATACCCAAAATACCATAAACGAGGATAATGTGTTTTATGAAATATATCCTTATCAAATATTTCATCGGTTGAGTCCAATGGTACAGTCTAAAAAATGAAACTTCAAACCCAAATACCGTTAACGAAAGCAAAGGAACAGATTGATCACGCTAGTCAGTTACTTGTTTTAGGTTCCTGTTTCTCAGAGAATATTGGGGCAAAACTTAATTATTTTAAGTTTCAAACGGTACAAAATCCATTTGGCATCCTGTTTCATCCCTTTGCGATTGAAAACTTGATTACTAGGGCGGTCAACAAAGAATATTATTCGGCAGACGATTTGTTCTTCCTAAACGATAGATGGCACTGCTTTGATGCACATTCCAGTTTAAGTGATGTATCCAAAGAAAAGCTGTTGAAAAACCTAAATACCCAACTTGTAAGAACAGAGAACCAAATTAGACAAGCTACGCATATCCTAATTACATTGGGCACCGCATGGGTTTACCGAAAAAAGCAAACAGGCAAAACGGTGGCCAACTGCCACAAAGTTCCTCAAAAAGAATTTGATAAACACTTGCTGACCGCAGATGAAATAACGGCAAGTCTACAAAGGACAGTGCACCACATTGAAAGCATAAATAAAAACGTACAACTCATTTTCACCATTTCCCCCGTACGCCACCTAAAAGATGGTTTCATAGAAAACCAACGAAGCAAGTCACATTTGATAACGGCAATTCACACAATACTAAGCATTCCCCCTTCGGGGGCTAGGGGGATTTATTTCCCTTCCTACGAAATCATGATGGACGAACTCCGCGATTACCGCTTTTATGCTACGGATATGGTACACCCCAATGCACTAGCAATCGACTATATCTGGGAAAAGTTTCAACAGGTCTGGATTTCGGAGACCGCCCATGTTACAATGAAGCGGGTCGATGAAATACAAAAAGGTTTACTACATAAGCCTTTTAATCCAGAATCCGAACAATTTAAAAAGTTCGAGAAATCAGTTCAGCGTAAAATAGAGGAGATACACAAAAATTTTCCTTTCATCGGTTTTAAGCATTAAAATGCTAAATTTAATCGATGGTTTATAAACAAGTCATGTGAAAATTAAATATGAAGAAATTCTTTACGCTTGTTGTGATGGTTCTACTCGCCATTCTCATCTTTAGAATGTGCAGCGATATCAAGGAATCAAAATCCATACTGGAAGAGAATTCTATGCTAATTCAACAGCAAATCAATAATGTTTCAAAACTAATCGTTACCGAAGGTCATTTTGCCGAGGTTTACAATTATAGGGATTCCAAAGAACTCTTTGGTCCTTTGGTAACAGCGGATAAAAAAGCATTGGTCGTGGTCAATGCCGAAGTGCTTATCGCGTATGACCTGTCTAAAATCCAGTTTGAACTTGACGAATCCAATAAAACTCTTAGGATAAGCAGCATCCCGGAACCAGAGATCAAACTAAATCCCGATTTTGAATATTATGACGTTACCGCAGATTATTTGAATCCTTTTGATGCAAGGGATTATAACCAGATAAAGCGCAACGTAAATACCTCCCTTTTGAAAAAAGTGGAAGCCTCTAGTATAAAGACCAACGCAAGGAACAGATTGCTTAGCGAACTCCAAAAATTTTATATCCTTACCAACAGTATGGGTTGGCAACTGGTATACGAAGGCGAACCTGTTGCCGATTTTAGCCAAGTACAGCTTAAACCCTAACTTTGTTGTGCAGTAAAGCAAGTCCGTCATCTATCAACTTGCCCAGTTTTGGATGGTTTTGCTTTACCTGTTCCAAATGGGCCTTGATCTGCGCAGCAAATTCATTATCTCCATTGGTAATGGCCAGTTCGTAAAGCTCTACGGACAATAACCAATCTTCTGGAAAGTCTTCCTTTACCGCTTTAAAAACCTTGTTTCTGGAAATGGTAGTGTTCGTACCCTCCCTAAAATCGCGAATCTGTTGGTAGTAAAGTTCCAGTCCGTTTTTGGTCTCGCTGTTCGCATTGGATGGGGTTTTGCTCAGTTCGTGGTTCAAAAGGTCAAAACTAGTTACGTCTGCGGGGCCGTTAAAGGCGGATACGATGCGTTCCCCAATGGCCATATTATATAATTCTTTATTCGATTGAAATAAGATTTTGCCTTGATGTGTAACCGCACAGTTTTCAAAAGTGATTAAAATAATCTGGCCCTGTAGGTTTCTGGTACCGGTGATTATTTTTCCGCTTACATTGATGTCGCCCTCAAAGTCTAGGGATACCTCTTCCCCTTCGTAAATTTTGTAAGCCTTAAGGTCTCTTGGGCTCATTTCTTCAATGGCAATGTTGATACCCTTTAGGCGACCAATAGGAGAGCCGAAACCAGTTGCATGTTTGTTCGTGTCCTGTCCTACCAATTCCTTTTCTCGGAAGGCCAAGGCAGATTTTCCTTTGGTTTGAAAGTAAGCAGGTTTTCCGTCATGTGCTATCACATACTCAAAATTGCCCGAAATTTGTAAGCCTGTACTCAGTTCAATGGTTCCCAATTCTTTCGAGTCAATCAGTTTTTGTACACCAGAAAGTCCCCCAGTACGTAAGGCCATGGTGTTGGTAAAATCTTCCAACACCTGATTTAAAAAAGCAAAATCCGGGGTAACAAATAATTGTGGTTGAGGTTTGGTAATATCAAAAGGCGTGTGTGCCGCAGCTATGGAATATGGTATTTTTTTTACTTCGTCCGTCATACACCAGGCACTTTCCCCTATGGAAGAAAGTAGTCCAGCCCCGTAAATTTTAGGATTTTCCACGCTGCCTATGAGTCCGTATTCTACGGTCCACCAGTGTAAGTTGCGTATGAGGGCCATTTCACTGGCTTCGCCCATATTTTCCTGTAGTTCTTCAATGTGTTTTTCGGCCCTTTCAATTTCCTGAGGGTCGGTGCCTTTGGCCTCTTTGATGATAGATAGATGGCGCACTGCCTCATAGAGTTCAAAATCCTTGGCACTGGAAACCGCTTTACAGCCTATTTCCCCAAAACGGCGCAAGTATTCCGCATATTCTGGATTAGCGATAATGGGGGCATGGCCTGCACCCTCATGAATAATATCAGGGGCAGGGGTATATTCTATATGTTCCAATTGGCGAATGTCCGATGCAATGACCAGTACGTTGTAGGCTTGGAATTCCATAAAAGCAGCAGGTGGAATGAAACCGTCAACCGCAACAGCTGCCCAACCCAAATCCTTTAGGATCCGGTTCATTCCGTACATATTGGGAATGTGGTCTATGGAAATTCCGGTTTTGCGAAGGCCACCCATATACGACCCATGCGCAACGGTGCTGAGGTAATCTACGTTTTTTCGCATCACATAGCGCCACACGGCTTGGTTAATGGCGGTGTAATCCGAATAGTTTTGCGGTTTGATGTACTGCTTTAAGTGTTTTGGCAGTTTGTCCAATATAGGATTGCTTTCGTAGGTTTGCTCGCTCATGGGTTAAAGGGTTAAAAGTTTGCCTTCTTGATCGTAAAAGGATTTCATGGTAAAGGCCGACGGGGAATCCCCATGTTTTTCCTGGAATTCCAGTTTGTTCTTTGCCATTTCTAAGGTGGGTAGTTCCCCCTTAGGCAACCACCAGAGCACAAATTGAGAGACATCCTTCATATCGAACCATTTTTTCTTGTTTCGTAAAAAATAGCTGTGGACAGAACCGTACACAAATCCCTTAAAAGAATCCACATCTTCCCAAACACTAATGTTTACGGCCATCATTTCGTCTTTAAAAGGTGTTTGTATATAGCTGGCAGATCTTCCTTCGTCATCCTGTAAACGCCAGACAAAGCCCGGACTTTCTTCGGCAAATTTATTTACAGGTTCCAAAAAATCGACAAACTCCTTCATGATGGGGTCGTTCAAAGCCGCCCTAAAACGAGCCACGTTTACTTGCGCCAAGTGATACATATTTAATACTATTTTCTATTAAAGATATTGATTATAGTTAAATACTTTTACTATAGATAATAGAATAGGGAATATTCCTATTTTTTATTCATTTTACGGGAATTAAATATAACTTTAGTAGCTTAGGTGCGTTGCAAAAGGAAAAAATATGCCGGAACAATTGGATAAACTTGATCGTGAAATATTAAACATCCTGGAAACGGATGCTAAAACAGGGGCCAAAACCATTGCTGAGCAATTAGGATTGACCAAAACACCCGTGTATGAGCGAATTAAAAGATTGGAAAAGGAGGGCTACATAAAAAACTATGTGGCTATTTTAGATACGCATAAAATTGAACCAAGCATTACTGTATATAGTTTTGTTTCGTTAGAGGCGCAGAAGGGAAGTCTTATGGATGATTTCTTGGAGAAAGTAGGAAAATTTAAAGAGGTAACCGAATGTTATGTGGTAGGAGGAGAGTTCGATTTTTTATTGAAGGTAACGGTAAAAAATTTGGACGCGTATTATAATTTTGCGAAAACTAAAATTGCAAGTCTGCCCAATATTGGCGCCGTTAAAAGTGCCTTTGTGCTCAATGAAGTAAAAAAAAGTCAACGCTTTCCCCTATTGTAACTAAAAAAAGCGTCTGTTCAACACTAATGTTGGACAGACGCTTTTATTTTTTGTTATATCTTTTAGTTAGCCGCTACCGCACTTGGTGGGTATTGTTGCATAATTTGCGAAACAAATTCCTTTATACGCTGTTCTTTCTTTTGAATGTTTTTGGTGTTAGCTAGTGTGCCTTCGCCTTTTCCTTGCCAAACCAGTTGTTTGTTTTTTGTATCAACTAAGTCAATATATAGGGAGCCTTCAGTACTTGTAC
>CAYGUY010000002.1:83014-92662 GCA_964353165.1 uncultured Maribacter sp. | reverse complement strand
AAACCCAATAAAATAACGAGTATGAAAATTCCCGATGCTACTGACAGACCGGTAAGAAAAGTTCGCAATTTGTTTTTCCGAATAGTATCGAAAATTTCTTGCCATCGTTCAAGATCGAACATGTTGATTGGTTTTTGATTGATGAGTGTAATATTAACATCACACATAAATAAGACTTCACATCCAACACAATGTTACACAATCAAATAAAAAAAAGTGTTAAATCTTTAAAATTGTGCTAAGACCTCATCTTACGATAAACAAAATAAAAGAGGCTAGCCACAAGAATATAGGGTATTGCCATCAAATAAACGATTCCATTATTAATCCCCTCAGCTGTTCTTCCAGAATCCTCGCTCTCCAAAACTGCCCGACACATGGCGCATTGCGCCTCAACTGTTTCCGGCACAAATACCAACAGAATCAATACTATTAAAAGAAAACCCTTTCGCATAGTTAATGGATATAGTATGGTGAGATCATGATATAGACCACAACACCAGTAATTGCTACATACAGCCAGATAGGAAATGTATACTTTGCTAATGCCCTATGACCTTCGTAATCTTTCAAATATGCTTTGGCATACGTTCTAAGAACTAATGGTACTATTGCAATGGAGAATATAATATGGGTAAACAATATAAAATAATAAACATATCGCAACAAACCTTGCCCGCCGTAGGAGGTTGAATCTGAAGTCATGTGATACGCTATGTACATAATCAAGAACAAAAGAGATAGGGCAATATTCGTGGTCATTAAATTTTGATGTACTTTCTTGTTGCCTTTTTTTATCGCCAAAACCGCAAGAATCAATAACACTGCCGTTATACCATTTACAGTGGCATAAATAGGCGGCAAAAAGGATAAGGGTTCCACGTTAGGTAATTTTACCCCAAAAAGCAAGGCCACAACAATAGGTATAATGACAGAAACAACGGCTATCAACCTATTAAAACGTTTCTCTTTTACACTGGTCATCTCCATACTATTCATTTAACAATTTAGTAATATCTTCTTGTAAAATACTTATCTGCTCTTGTTCACCATGGTCATTCTCTCCCATTTCTCTGGTGATGGCACCACGGTAATACACAATAGGATTACCAAATTTATCTAATCTAGACCGTATGTACCCTTGTCTATCCACAAGTGCAAATAAACCAGAATGCTCAAAACCGCCGGGAGCATCGGGCATTTCGGCAGCAAATATGTTAAAACCGCTGTTTGCCAATTCGTAAACTGCCTCTTTATTTCCTGTCAACAAATGCCAATCCAGATCGGTAATCCCATATTTTTCGGCATATTTTTTTAAAATCTTTGGTGTGTCATAATTAGGGGTTATGGTAAAGGAAGCCACCCCAAAATCAGCTTTGTCTTTAAAATAATTTTGAAGCTCTACAAGATTCTCCGTCATCAACGGACAAATACTTGGGCATGACGTAAAGAAGAATTCGGCAATATATACCTTCCCTATATAATCCTTATCCGTTACAATAAGGCTATCTTGATTTATAAATTGAAACGATGGGACCTTACGTTTAACACCGTTCAGCAAAACATAGCTAAGTCCTTTTTCTTGAGGAACGGTATTCATCCTGTCCATGTCGGTGACCGTACCTGACTTTAATCGGTCTACTATTCTAGGAACTACTATGATACCAAAAATCAATATAATCAAAGAAACCCAAACGTATGTATACTTTTTATTCACTATTTTGAACGATTTGAGTTATTTTTTTTTAGGGCCAATCGGTATTCCGCAAGTATAATTTTTACGTCGTCTTCCATCTTATTATTTAAATCCGCTACCGAGTTTGTATTAAAGCCATATTTAGTCCCTTCATCCTCATCCTCTGTTCGTCCTCTTAAGCTTCTATCCTTGTCGATTATAAAAACATATGGAGAACTTAAATCCTCTTCTAACTGCAAATCCGTTTTAAGGCTTGCAAATACCCTATTAATCGTTTCTGCATTAGCATACACAAAATTCCATTTAGAAACATCTACTAAGTTTGATAGCTCTTCTTTTAATACTGCTATTTTATCCTCACTACCTAATGGCACTATCATTACGAATTGAAAGTCGTTAAACTCATGAAAACGCTTATATATCTTTTGATTTAAATTGAACGCATTACCCTTCTTTGTTTCGACATTGGTACCTAAGAAGCCGACCACCGTAATTTTTTCACTGAACTTAATATTACCGTCATTGAAAGCAAGCTCTGGAATCTTTTCCGTAAGCACTGGTAACCTGCCAAAATTATTAACCCCCGAGGCAAAAAACAGATAGGCTACGATGGGAAGCACAAACAACACAATAAGAACAAACGTCTTTTTCATCTCGTTACTAGAATTATTTTTAAAATAAGTGTTATTTACAAATTGCGTTAAAATGATTCTACTTACAAAATCGAAACCAGTCTTCTTTTCCTTTCTTTACGATAGGATAAAACTATGCTATTAAAAATCAGTATAACAGGACAAATAATTATTACTACAAAAATAAAAAAGACGGCTTTTAAACCGTCTTCTAATAGTGTTAATTAAATCTTAGAAATTCCAGGCTACAAAGCCATCCTTGTAGATATTATAGATATAATCTGCTTCGACGAGAAGTATAAAGACTAAATAGATAACCAAAAATATTGGGGTCCAAACAATAGCTCTTCTTAGGGCACTTTTTTCATCTCTAAGGTGCATAAAATCCCATGCGATATAATAAGCCTTAACGAGGGTTAGTATGATGAAAATCCAATTTAAGAGTTTCATGCCCAGAAAATAAGTTCCAGTAAGCATTGTAGGTTTAAGAATTCCGAGTACAACTTCCACAATTGTTACCACTGTAAGGAATATTAAAACTCCCCATATCTTTTGCGTATTCGATTTGAACTTTAAAAGACCTCTAAAAATTTCTAATTTATGTTCGTGTGCCATTTTATCTTCTAACTATAATTATATATTCTGACTAGTTATTACACCAAGTAGAAAAAGGTAAAAACAAATACCCAAACCAAATCTACAAAGTGCCAGTATAGTCCAACCTTTTCGACCATTTCATAATGCCCTCTTTTCTCATAAGTACCAATGACTACATTAAAGAAAATAATAAGATTAATCATTACTCCTGAAAAAACGTGAAATCCGTGAAACCCTGTAATGAAGAAGAAAAAATCAGCAAATAATCTACTTCCATATTCATTACGCACCAAATTAGCTCCTTCTACAACTAAAGTTGCACTTTTAATTTTTTCTAGGGATTCCTCCCTACTCAAAAGCGTCTTCTCCCCTTCTTCATTAAGTACCTCTGTCCTTATTAATATGTTTGAATTGGCCTCAAATCCTTTCATTACCTCATTTAATGAATAGGAAGGCAATGCCTTTTCCTCATAGTACCAAATACCATTCTTTTTTTCATGCGCCAATCTTTCATCCGGTATTACAGTAGCGAAATCTGCGATTGCAGCTCTTTTTCCCGTATCGGCATTCACAAACTGAAGTATTCTTCCTCCTTTGGTTTCCAAAGCACCAAAATCCCCTTTAATAAAAGTTGCCCATTCCCATGCCTGAGACCCAACGAATATAGCGCCTCCAATAATAGTGGCAAACATGTACCAAATAACAGCGTTCTTTTTCATGTTATGGCCAGCATCTACGGCCAATACCATAGTTACCGATGACATAATAAGTACAAATGTCATAAAGGCCACATAGTACATAGGAGCCTCTACTCCATGTAATCCGGGAAAGTGCGTAAACACTTCATCCGCTATAGGCCACGTTTCTATAAACTTAAACCTTGAAAAGCCATAAGCGGCCAAAAAACCTGAAAAAGTAAGGGCATCCGAAACCAGGAAAAACCACATCATTAATTTACCGTAGCTAGCCCCTAAAGGTCTATTACCACCACCCCAAACGTTTTCTTCTGCTCCCGCTGATACCGTAGAATCCATATACTGATTTATCGATTTAATAAAACTTTAGCAAATTTACATTTTTTTCAACTATTTAAAAGCTGAATTGTATTCAAAACTATTTTTGTTAAAAAATATTATTTCATAAAGGTCATAAACAAGACTAAATAAACCCATAACAGATCCAAAAAATGCCAAAATGTTGCTCCCAAGGATATCCCCAAGTACTCTTGTGAAGAATACTTGCCATTCCTCTGCTTGTACATTACAATTAACAAACTCACAATACCAGCTACCACATGCAAAATATGCACCATGGCTATCAAAAACATATAAGACATTTTTATGCTACTGGTTGGGCCTGTAAAATAATATCCTTGCGCCACCATTTCAGAGAATCCCAAAAACTGAAAGGCTATAAATGAAACACCTAAAAGAAGCGTTACAAACAACCAAAGAGTGCCTTGTTTTTGATTATCTTTTTTGACGGCCATTTTAGCCATAATGTAAGTGATACTGCTAATAATAATGAGAACGGTACTGATGTAGAAAGCATTTGGTAGGTTTATATCACTAGCCCAATCCTCCCTTGCGCTACTAACTATGTATGCGCTTGTCCATCCTGCAAAACCCATTAGAAGGCTTACAATACCAAACCACAACATCATTTGTTGCGCTCTGTCCTTTTTTTCTTTCGCCGTTCCTTGTGTTAAATCCATCCTACCTTATAAATTTATCAATTACATAAACTATCTGCATTAGTGTGATATAACTTACACTGGCCAACATTAACTTTTTAGCAGAAATATTATCTCTTTTAGTGTACAAACGCAGTGCAAAAAAGAGCATTGCCCCACCCATTATAAATATTAGAACAGCCGCTGGTACAGAAAGCTTTAATGCGCCGGTAATCCCAAATGCCGGAATGACGGAGATAATAATCATCCAAATGGTGTACATGATAATTTGTAATGCCGTATTTGCATCCTTTTTACCAGTGGGCAACATCTTAAAACCTCCTCGTTTATAATCATCGTCCAACATCCAACCCAAGGCCCAAAAATGTGGAAACTGCCAAAAAAACTGTATCATAAACAAGGTGCCAGGTTCAATACCAAATTCATTGGTAGCGGCCACCCAACCCAACATAAAAGGGATAGCACCAGGAAATGCCCCAACAAATACGGCTAGAGGTGTCTTTGTTTTCAACGGGGTATACACACTAGTATACAAGAAAATTGAGATAGCCCCGAACATGGCCGTTTTAGCATTCAAAAAATAAAGGGACACTATACCCAACAAGGTCAAAACAACAGCTATGGTCATGGCCGTATTAACGGTCATTCTTCCTGCTGGAATTGGCCTGTTAGCAGTACGTTTCATTAACGCATCTAAATCACGTTCTATCACCTGATTATAAGCGTTGCTCGCACCCACCATACAGTACCCTCCAAAAGCAAGCAATAGCACCGCAGACATACTTAGCTCATCGGCACCCAAAAAATAGCCTGCAATCGATGAAAAAACGACGCTAACCGCTAGCCTTGCCTTTGTTATCTCTTTAAAATCGGCAAAAATCAACACAAATGTGTTGTTTTTTAATGGACCAATCACGGTTTTCATTTTCTGTTTTATAGGGGTACAAAGATAACCTCAAAGGGATATTCCTGCAACCAAATAAGGCTATTTCTGTTTTATTTAAGAACTTATGAAAAGTAGTGTGCTGAGACCAAACAAATGCAACCTGCACCGAAAGACCTAATTATCCACGCAGCCAAATTAAAGCATAAAAAAATCCCGAGGTATAAACTCGGGATTTTAAATAAAGATATGATAGTTCTATTGTAACTTAAACGTAATTGGAATACTAAAAGGAACACGTACCGCTCTACCTCTTTGCTTCCCTGGCGTCATCTTAGGCAACTTATCTATAATCCTAGCCGCTTCTGCCTCTAAATTTTTGTCCGGACCACGCATTCTAACACCGCCAATACTTCCATCCTTTTGGATAACGAACATTACGTTAACCCTACCTTGAATACCCATCTCCTGTGCAATTTCTGGATACCTGAAGTTCTTGCTAATGTGTTTCTGTATCATGCTGTTAAAACACGCTCTTTTATCGCTCTCCTTTTCGCAACCAGGAAATACGGGAACATCCTCAATCACTGAAAACGGAACATCTAAATCTTCCTCCATTTCATCTACAACAACGTCTTCAACTTCGATAATTTCTTCGTCTTGACTAGTTTCCGTAGACTCAATTATAGTTTCTTCCACTTCTTCCTCATCCTCTACTACCTCAATAATTTCAGGTGCTTGCGGTGGTGGTGGTGGTGGTGGTGTTTTAATCTGTTCGGTCATTGGCACTTCTTCGTCCAATAAATCATCTACATTCATAGAAGTATCGTACTCATTGACTTTGTCGTACGTTTTCCATTCAAATGCCACGTAAGTAAGTAGCATAACCGCCGCCAGACCTAATACAAAATAGAGACTACTATTTTTGGTCAAGTCTGCCTTTGGATTCTTTTTAGGTTCCATATCTATACAATTTAGTGTTTGCTAATTTAACTAATTAAATACTAAAAAAACAATTAAAATTTTCATTTTAACGCCCGATCCCTGAAAACTAGTCGCTTAACTACCAGCATTCCCAGTAGCGCCCCCAAAGAATTTGCTAAAACGTCTAAAACATCTCCCTGTCTATTTTCGGTAAAACCATATTGTAACAGTTCAATAATTACGCCATAAACAATCGCAAAAATAACAATATAACCTAGGTTTTTACTTGGTTTTAAAACCGATTTAAAGATTTCTTTGAAGGCTTTCGCTCCCAAAACAACCAAACCAAAGTAAAACAAAAAGTGTACTAATTTATCTATATGAGGGACATTTAATCTTGGTGACAGCATTTCCCCATTAAATGAAACTAAGCTAGCAAATGTTATAAACAAGAACCAACTTAAAAATAGTATCCCATAAAAAATGGATTTAACCACCAATTAGTTCTTTGTAACTGGCATCGCTCAATAACTGATCTATCTCATCCGGGTCAGTAAACTTTATCTTAACCATCCATCCTTTTCCATATGGGTCAGAATTTACTACTTCCGGTTCATCTTCCAAAGCTTCATTGAATTCTATAATCTCGCCGGATAATGGCGAAAATAAATCGGAAACCGTTTTGACAGCCTCTACTGTTCCAAAAACAGCCTCCCTTTCCAATACTTCATCAACGGTCTCTACCTCAACATAAACAATATCACCCAATTCGCCTTGTGCAAAGTCGGTAATACCAACCGTAGCTATATCGCCCTCGATTTTAATCCACTCATGGTCTTTTGTGTACTTTAATTCTGCTGGTATATTCATTCTGATTCTATTTGATATCTGGCAAATGTAAATGATTCTATAAAGGTTTTCAAAAAAACGTAGACACTTCTTTACAATGTTTTTATTGATTCCCTATAGGACGATAAGAGAGTTCGATAGTACACGATAAAAATACAGATAAGCTACCTGAATTTGATCTTACCGAGAAGGTATAAAAACCATGTAATTAATTACCAAAATTATAACGAAGCGTGAAGCCTGCATTAATAGTAGTCTGAGGAAATGCCGTAGATACAGCAAACTGAGAGAAAGCATGGTCGTAGAAAAAGAGTGCGTTCAATTGCTTACTTAAGGCATAATCTGCGGTAAACTTAAACGAAAGTAAATTTTGGCCCGAGGTAATCTGATTATTATCGATATCCAAATTTCTGATAATCGTAATATTATCCCTTAATGTAAGATCTGCCTTTAGGTTCAAATCTCCCTTTAATCGTGTTTTGTTCCCGCCAATGTTCGTAACCAACTTTACATCCTTTATTCGATATCCCAAACCTACCGTGTAATCCGTCCCGTTTATTTCAGTCATTAGATTGTTATCAAAACTTAAGGACAAGGCCCTATCGGTTCTAACCTCTGCTAATACGCTAACCGAATTTTTCATTTCAAAATCTACACGTACTAGCGGATTAAACCCATCTACCAAGACCACATTATTAAATATATTATCAGGCAACACATCTCCTGTTTCCAAGTCAATTGCACCGTTCTGCTTTTCTAAATTCGTCTGAAAGGAGTTGATACTAAAAGAAGAACGATACCCATGTTGTAAGGAAAAACGTTTGAATTTCTTTTGAAAGAACTTGCTCTTCATTAAGCCTGTATACTTAATATTCCAATTAGGAATTGGAATATCCCTAAAGGCATCCAAGTTCACCCTATCTACATCTTGCCCTGTATATGCAGCAAAAAACGCTGGTAACAATACATCTTGCTGTGTTTTACCATAGCGCTGCGGAAAACCGTCGTCATCCAAAGTTCCAGGATTTTCTCCCCTATCAGATACCAAACGATTAGCAATAGTTAACCTATTTTCCTTAAACTGTTCAAACGTGCTGGATTCAAACTCATCGCTTTTACTAAACGCCGTACCAATCATCACCGTAGAGATACTAAAGCTTCCAAAATTATTGCCCAATTGCAAATTATAAGGTTCATCTGCGGTTACATCTACATTGAAGTTTTCTTGGTAACTTTCCGAAAATTGGCGATCAGCAACTAAGTCAATCGTCAAGTCTTTGGTAGGCTGCGCTGTTGCTGTTATATTCAATTGCTTGTTGGTTCTTTTAATGAACTGTTCATTGAACTCTGGAAAGGTTGTAAGCCAACCATTTCTTGCCGCTTCAAAACGAATATCCGATTGGCTACCAAAAACAAAACCTAATGACGGTCTTGATGTTCCTATAAAACCAATAGATTGTGTATATCCTGGTAGTACGGTACCATTGCTTTCGTTATAATTAATATTAAGTCGTTTGATCATGGTTACTACATCTACCACGGTATTAAATAGCGCACTCGTTTTTTTCTTTTCTTTTTCCTCCTCCTCTGCTGCCAGCCCTAAATTACCCCTTTTGGACTTGCCCGAACTAGCCTTGGAATTCCCTTCACGTTTCTTGAGACCAATTAAATCATAAAACTTTTGCATGGTCAGGGATGCGGTAAGGTTATGCGTATTTGCATTTTGTATGGTATTGATATCACTTCCTACAACCTCCCTAAGCGCATCTCCACCGCGCTGCCAGTCAAAATTTCCTGTGTAGCTGTACTGCGCATTTATGAAATCCAAGGCTGGTATTTTAGCAAAAGGTATTTCATAATTCAATTGCATTTGTTGCGAGTGCCTATTGGGCTCGCCAATATCAAAAAAGCCGTCCCAAAGACCTAGCGCTTGATCTATCCTATCCCTAGAATTCTCTGGCTCGTTCTCGTTAAAATAATTTCGGACAATATTATTGTTAGAAGCGGTTAAGTTTAATCGAAGCGACTTGGTTAAATTATAATTCAGGGCATACTGCCAGTTGAAAAGATAATTACGCTGCTGAAGTTCTGGAAGTTCCAAACGGTCTACACCCTCTTCACGAACATCCCTAAACCTTTGTGCGTTGAACTGTCGGTTAATATTGGAATTCAATGAAATACTCGCAGGAAGTAAATTAAGGTTCAGGTCTTTAAGCCATTTCCAATACGCTCCATTGAATAAGGAGTCTTTCTTTGCAAACGGCGCAACTTCGACCGGATCAAAACTATGGGCATACACAAAACCGGTGTTCACGCTCTGATCACGTAGTTTGGCAATTTCAAAATCCCTGTGGTCTGTATCATTATAGGAATA
>CAYGUY010000002.1:0-82914 GCA_964353165.1 uncultured Maribacter sp. | reverse complement strand
TGATTCTTTATACCCACCATCATACTTCGGATACTTCCCAAAGATGGGTTTCCCCTAATACCGATACGCACTCTGCCTGGGGTTCGAATATCAAATTCGTTCACTGGAAAAACTTCTCCGTTTTCAACCTCAAAGAAACGTACTTCATTTAAATTACCGCCTACAATCCATAAAGATTTTACCTTGTTTAAGTCGCTTAGGCTAATATTCATCTCGTTTACTTCTGGCCATATTTCACTTTCGGTCGTGGCCCCAAAAGGCGTAAACTGCAAAGGCAGTTCCACTTGATAAAAATTTTGAGAGAAATCCGTTCCAAAACGCAAGAAGCCAACCAAAGGCGTAGAACTATCTGCATAGTCGCTATCCACTACCTTTTCTGCATGCATGAACATTTTTATATTTTTATATTGACGGATATCAATATTCAAATTCTTAAAAACCCCTCTAGAATCTTCAGCTTCTAGACCTTCAACCAATAAGGAGAGCGACTGCTCGTTTTGTCGGATAATCGTATTGTTATTGTTTAACTGCTCACGGGCTACACCGGGAGGAAGCACATAGGGAATGGGCAGCCTACTGTTGTTCTCTTCTATATTCACGGTATTTACATCCAAGGTCGTACCATCATCGGCTGGGTTGTCGTCTATAGTAATGTCCTGAAGCGTTTTTGTGTAGGTACGCCAATCGCCACGAACCAAATCCAAGGTTGCAAAACGCAATACGGTAGGACCGGAAAAACCTGTCATGTACATACGCATGAAGCTAATGGACCTAAAATCTGTAATTCCACCAACAGCATCGGTAAAATCACTTAATGGAATTTTATACTGGATCCACCTTCGGTTAAGTTGATCTCCGTTTGGAAGTTCGGGCGTAACCCCTTCCTTGATATCGGTTACATACTTATCATTAATAGTTGTATTTGGCTTTATATCTATGCGGTACTCATAATAGCTATTTACAGTATTCATGGTTAAATCCCTATCAATATCCTCTACATCGGGCAAGGTTGTA
Source organism: uncultured Maribacter sp. (assembly GCA_964353165.1). Lineage (GTDB taxonomy): Bacteria > Bacteroidota > Bacteroidia > Flavobacteriales > Flavobacteriaceae > Maribacter. The sequence continues at coordinate 81,900 of CAYGUY010000002.1, read as the reverse complement.
GAACCTCTATTGGTATTGGTCACCTGTACAGGCGAGTTTCCATCTGGATTGTTAAAATCAAAATAACGCTCCAAAATACTACCCTCACGATTCAGATAATATTGAAAGTTATCCAAGGCTGGGTCTGGCCCAGGATTACTATCATAAATTGCCTGTTCCGCTTCATCATTAAGACCATCAAGACCAATATCCTGCAAGGCTCGGTTAGGTTCGCTCGCATCAAAGGCGTATACCAACGACTGCGTAGCAGGAACCTCTCCCCAAGAACTTGGAGCAACAAAGTCATTACTATCTACACCGGGAAGACCGTTCTCGTATTGCTTTTTACCATCTCGTAAAATATCCTCTGAAATATTACCTAAATTCAAAACTAATTCTCCCGCACTAGTGGCTTCACCATCTACATAAGGATCTAACACCCAAAACTGGACAAACTCTACATTGGTCTGTTCAAAATTCGTACTGCTTAGAGATCTCATAATACCACCCCACTTTTCGTCCGGGGCAGCCGTATCAAAATTAGCATTGTTGTTATACGGACCTTTAGCGTTAGGATAATAGGCTATATCCAAAGTGCCTTGCACAGTGGTCTGCCCTTGTGCGATATCTACTTGTGGAAATACCTCATCAATAAATACCCTTCTCGTAGGATTCGTAGAGATATCATTATCGCTTATTCCAGTGGGTCGTTGATTCGTGTAAAAAATAGGATCTATAGTGTACCAGGCTATTTTGGCTCTTCCAAATCCGTTCTGCAAATTCGCTGCATCTTCTGGAGAACTGCCGGACAATTGACCCCCTGGTGCAAACTCCAAAGGTGTACTCGCTAGTGACCATGCCAAAGAACCACGAACATCCAAAAGAGTCTGCGCACCTTCAAAATCATCTAAATACGTGGTGGTTTCACCTCTAAAATCTGCATTTTTTGGTGAGTTGGGCTTCAACCAAGCTACCTCTGCACGCACAGAGACATTGGAAGGTACATCGGTGTCTATATTTGGTAATTTATTTACCATTCTTGTTAAGAAAGGGACCTCTGTAGAGAAGTTTGAATTCAAACCAAAAATAGTATTGTTTACTGGCTCTATTCCAAAATTAGATTTTTGGGTAAGCGGACGCTCGTTAAGATTTAATAAAGTACCCCCTAAAACAAAATTCTTACTGAACTGATGTTCTACGTTAACCCCAGTAAACCTTCGTGTCTGCTGACCAAAAACCGCATTGTTTTCTACGGATATATTAATTGGCGTATTGGAAGCTTCCAAACTTGGGTCCAAAAGCTGCACCGTACCTGCCTGATAGTTTACGGTATAATCAATTCCCTCTTGTAGTTGGCGGCCACCTGCCGTTACCGTTACCGAACCTCTAGGCACATTAAACGCTCCAATCGGAATCCCATTACTGCCTTCAGCTTTATAGCGTCCCTTTAAAATAAATTTATTCTTCTCAGGATCTTGTAATGCCGCCGCCTTGGTAAGCTCGTACATATCCCTAAAAACATATTGATCTTGATTTGAATTATAGGCAGATGGGGTATTGTACTGTCCCGCATTACCATTCTCTAAAGTTTCGAACAAAAATTCTCCAAAAGGTTCAACTTTGGTAAAAATAATACGACCCCCTTGAGAATCAATGGTGATACCGGGATAGAAGTCAAAAAATCCATCACCCCCTGGCTGCAAATCGTTATAGACATTTAATCTATCCAAATTAAAAACATCCAACAAGATGCGTTCTTCCAAACCTTCCGGCCATCCAGAACCAGGGCCTTCATCTATTGGTGTAATATAGTTTCTAGGTGTAGGATCGGAATACAGTATATTTAGCTTAAAATCTTCCTGACTTAAACGAAAAGCTCCTGTAGCATAAATATTCTTCATCATTAAATCCCAAATAGGATCACCGATGTTCGTAATGTTACTTTTTAATAATTTAAGGATTAAGGTGTTGTTCTCTATGATAGGATTGGCCCCTTGAGATACCGTTGTAGCATCCAAACCTCCGTTCGCAAATTCACCCACCTGAAAAACCTCGCCACCAAAGGTATATTGAAACGCAACAGCAAGAACCTCATCGTTACTCAACCTTTGATTTAAGGAAACGTAACCTAATTGGGAATTGAACGTATAATCACGTGTGAGCTCCAATTTACGTGCGTTCTCCAAAATGGCATAGTCAAATCCTTGGTTAGGATTATATCCTGCCGCAAAACTAGCAGGGTTAAATGCATTCTCTACCGTAGCGATATCACGAACATTACTGGTTAACGCACCACCAGCACCTATTAGCTCTGGATCATAATCATTAGCATTATTTCTTGGTCTATTATCTGCCGGGTTATTAAAAAAACCTAAGGCATTAGCACCGTTTTGCCCTACTCTAGTTTTCTCTGGAAATACCTCACCTAAATCTTGTAGAGCGACCACATTACGTACATTTAAAGTCTGCTGACTTCTATTGGTAACCCAAACCTCTAATCTGGTAATCTGAATCTGACTTTGGATATACGGGTACGTTTCCAATGCCCGATCATAATTATCCCTAAAATAATGCGCTAAGAAAAAGTGTTTGTCCTCATCATAATCCAATGCCGTAATATTAAATTCGTTTAAGGTACCACCACCTTGTGCGACCACCGTATTGTTTTGGGAACGTTGTTCGGAGAAGACTGCGGTTACCATTGTATTACCAAATTGCAATTGCGTCTTTACCCCGAATAAGCTTTGTGCACCTTTGATCAGTGAACTGTTTAACGGCATATTTACGTTACCTACTTCAATTTTTTGTAGTATATCATCCTCTGTAGGCGTATAATCCAATTTGACGATGTTCTGAAAATCGAAAGTAGCCTCTGTATCATAATTTGCGTTTACCTGTAAACGCTCCCCTATTTTACCTAGCATGCTTAGGCTAATACGCTGATCAAAATCAAATGACAAGTTGGTTCTATTTCTTGGTGATAGCGACGGATTATCATTTTTTTGCCAAATAACACCTAAATCCATGGCTACTGAACCTTGGGGTATTACTTCTATTGTATTTCCTCCAAAAACAGATTGAAAAAAATCGTTGTTCACATAAAAATTGGGAAGTAAATTTCGTCTTGCTTCCTCGCTACCTTCTTTTTTACCGGAGTAGGCATCGGACTTTTCTTTAAAGTAGGATTTAATCCCTTCTTTTCTAATAAGATCGTAATATTGCTCGGGGGTAAGTATTATAGGATAACCGATGTTAAAATCACCGATCTTTTCATTATAAATGTATCGATCTAACTTTGGATTGTATAGATATTTGGAAACAATACTATCCGGATTTTCTAGAACAATACGCCCTAGATCAAATCCGGTTTTTACAGAATCTATTTCTTGCTCATCCGTTTCCTGTGCCATAGATACTTCTATGCAGCAAAAAACAAATAAGAATAAAAAAAGATACTTAAAAGATGTTTTAAGATTATTGATTGCCCCTAATTTCAAACTTGTTACAAATTTTTGAGCGCGAGTTTTATTATGTTCTCCACGCTTAGCGAAGCATCTTGGGAAATTACTTTGTCAACCACCTTTTCGGCCTGTCTTCTAGCAAATCCTAGAACCTCTAAAGCAGATAACGCTTCATCTTTATTTGTATTGTTTGAAGTTGTGGAAAGTTCGTCTATATCGTACACTTTCAAGATTTTGTCACGGAGATCCAAAATAACCCTTTGCGCCGTTTTGACACCGATACCTTTTATTGACTGAATAGAGGCGACATCTCCATTTCCAATAGCATCTCTAATTTGAGCCGGTGACAATGACGACAACATGGTTCTAGCAGTACTTGAACCGATACCGGAAACCGATATGAGCAACCTAAAAATCTCTCTCTCGGATTTTTCTGCAAAGCCGAACAACGTATGCGAATCCTCCTTCACCTGTAAGTGGGTTAAGAGGTTTACCAACTCACCATCAGGCAACTTAGAAAAGGTATGTAATGATATATTTACAAAATATCCCACCCCACCACACTCTATGACAACATAGGTTGGGTTTTTCTCTACTAGTTTCCCCTTAAGATGATGTATCATTTATTTAGTTCTCGTTTGGATTCTAGGTTCAAGGTTTAGAAAAATACGGTAAGCATCAATAATTCAAAAAACTACTGCTATTGGTTCTATTTTCAGCGTACTATCAACCAATTTCTGCACCTTTTACCGCCGACTGCTACTGCTTACTTTTTGCTGATTTCTAGTTCCCAGTCTTCGCTTTCTTTCGTTTTTCACGTTCTTGGGCATCTATAACGGCCACGGCAGTCATATTCACGATTTCGTCAACACTGGCACCTAGTTGCATAATGTGAACCGACTTACGTAAACCGACCATAATTGGTCCTATAGAGTCCGATTTATTAAGCTCTTTCAATAACTTATAAGTAATGTTGGCAGACTCCAAATTGGGAAATATCAGGGTATTTACCTTTCTGCCAGCCAATTTGGAAAACGGAAATTTACTTTGATGTAACTCCTTGTTAAGGGCGAAATCTATTTGTATTTCGCCATCAACACAAAGTTCCGGGTTTATTTCATGTAAAATTTTCACTGCATCCCGTACTTTTTTGGCATGTGGATGTGGGGAAGATCCAAAATTGGCGTAGCTCAACAATGCCATGACCGGATCAAAACCAAAGGTAACAGCTACATTTGCGGTCATTTGTGCAATTTCGGCTATTTCTTCCGCATTGGGATCTATATTTATAGATGTATCGGCCAAAAACAAGGGCCCTCTATCCGTTATCATAATATTTACGGTAGATACCTTTTTGACGTTGGCAGCTCTGCCTATAACTTCTAAAATAGGTTTTACTACCGTTGGGTAAGCACGGGAATATCCCGAAATCATTCCGTCTGCGTCCCCTTCCAATACCATCATGGCGCCAAAATAGTTACGCTCTTTCATTTTTATTTTTGCACTGTAAAGGGTAGTACCATTTCGCTTTCTACTTTCCCAATACTTTGTAGCATATCTAATGTGACGTTCATCAAACTCCTGGTCTAATGGATCTACAATAGGAATGTCCGCATCAAACTCTAATTCTTTCTTCAGTTCTAAAATAATGTCCTTTCTACCCAGTAGAATGGGTTCGGCAATACCTTCTTCGTAAACAATTTGCGCTGCCTTTAAAACATCTAGATGATCTGCCTCTGCAAAAACAATACGTTTTGTATTCGATTTAGCCCTACTGTGTAACAACCTTACCACCTTGTTGTCATTACCGGAGCGTTGTAGCAACTCTTCTTCGTACTTGTCCCAATCCTCGATAGGGGCCTTAGCCACACCGCTTTCCATAGCCGCTCTTGCCACAGCTGGTGGAATCTTGGCAATCAAACGTTGATCAAACGGTTTTGGAATAATATAATCCCTGCCAAAGGTTAATCTTGTTTCTCCGTAAGCAATATTTACCTGCTCAGGAACCGGTTCTTTAGTCAATTCCGCCAAGGCTTTTACCGCTGCCATTTTCATAGCTTCGTTTATAGCAGTGGCGCGAACATCTAATGCTCCCCTGAAAATAAATGGAAATCCAAGCACATTGTTTACCTGATTAGGATGGTCAGACCTACCGGTAGCCATGATTATATCTTTACGCGTAGCAATAGCCAAATCATACTTGATTTCCGGATCCGGATTCGCCATGGCAAAAACAATGGGATTTGCCGCCATGGATAACAACATTTCAGAAGAAACAATATCCGCAATAGATAATCCTACAAAAACATCGGCATTTATCATAGCTTCCTCTAGGGTATCTATCTTCCTATTGGAGGCAAACTCTAATTTCTCTTTGGATAAATTAGCACGGTCGCTTCTTATTACGCCCTTGCTATCCAACATTACTATGTTTTCCGGAAGCGCGCCAAACGCCTTATACAATCGCGTACAGGACACCGCCGCCGCACCGGCGCCACTTATTACAATTCTAACCTCATCCATCTTTTTGTCCGTAAGCTCAAGGGCATTTAACAAGGCGGCCGCAGAAATTATAGCGGTACCATGTTGGTCATCATGCATTACGGGAATATCCAATTCTTCCTTTAAACGTCGTTCTATTTCAAAGGCTTCGGGTGCTTTTATATCCTCTAAATTGATTCCCCCAAAAGTAGGAGCAATCATCTTTACAGTTTCTACAAATTTATCCACATCTTCTGTATCGATTTCAATATCCATACCATCGATATCGGCAAAAATCTTAAAAAGTAAACTTTTACCTTCCATTACAGGTTTGGAAGCTTCTGGTCCTATATTGCCAAGACCTAGTACAGCAGTGCCGTTAGAAATAACAGCTACAATATTGCCCTTAGCGGTATATTTATAAACGTTTTCAACATTTTTAGCAATTTCCAAACAAGGTTCCGCTACGCCAGGCGAGTAGGCCAAGGCCAAATCTCGCTGCGTAGCATAGGGCTTAGTAGGTACGATTTTTATTTTTCCTGGCTGAGGCTTAGCATGATATATCAAAGCTTCCCTTCTCTGTTTTTGTTTGCTCATAGTATAACTTTAAAACACAAATTTAGTTGTAATCTTTTGAAAAGAACAAGAGGTTACCCTTTTAAAAGAAAAAATAGGAAGAGCATTGAAATAAAAAAATAGAGAGTAGGCTATACTTTGTCGTTTGGAACATTCAATCTCATGGCTAAAACTGCAGAAACAATAAAAAATGCTCCCGCAAAAAGGATTGCATTAATAGCGCTACCACCTAAAAGATACTTATAAATAGGTCCGAAAGTCAAGGTCTCGATACCCATGGGAATCACGATCATCATATTAAGAATTCCCATATATACCCCACGTCTATCTTGCGGTACAACTTTTGAGACCATAGTATAGGGAATCCCCATCATAGCTGCCCAACCAATTCCAAACAACACCATTGGTGCCAATACAAGCAATGGGTCATTAATAAAGGGAACAGCGAATAAAGCCAATCCAGTACCCACTAAACTTAATGCGTATATCTTTTTACCTCCGTATTTTAGTGTTAAAGGCACCAAGGCCAAGGCTACGACCATAGTAACGATATTATATGTTAAACTCATCTGAGCAGATTGCGATGCGGCCTCCGAAGTTGAATAACCCATGGTTAATTTAAACAAAGGGGTGATGTACTGCCAATAGATAAAAAGCGCATACCATTGAAAAAGATACACAGCTCCTATTTTCCACATAAATGAAGGCATATCATTAATTGCCCGGGTAATTTCTAAAAATGGTTTAGCTATCCGCGTAGCTACAGGTTGTGATTTATCATGGTTAATCTCCGCTAATTCTTCATCTGATGGAGGGATTTCTGGAGTTTTAAGTACGGACCAAAGTATGGTAGCCACTGAAAGTATACCTCCAATATAGAATGAATAATATAACCATTGGGGAATACTACCGGCAACTTCTATAGATTCGTCTCCCAACAGGTATTGAAAAAGGACGATAGACCCATTAGCTAGCAATATTCCTGCTCCAACGAACAAACTTTGCATTTGAAACCCAAGGCTCAGTTGCTTCTCCGGAAGTTTATCACCAACGAAAGCCCTGTATGGCTCCATAGCCATATTATTTCCAACATCAAGTATCCATAATAAACCTACCGCGAACCAAAGCACCGGACTTGTAGGAAACGCGAACAAACATAAACTGCCGATGATAGCACCAATTAAAAAATATGGTTTACGCCGGCCCCATTTTGGAGACCATGTTTTATCGGACATCGCACCAATAATTGGCTGAACCACAAGGCCGGTAACTGGTCCTGCAATATTCAATATAGGAAGCATTTCCTCAGGCGCACCTAAATAAAGGAATATAGGATTGATAGCAGTTTGTTGTAATCCGAAACTATACTGGATACCTAAAAATCCAACATTCATATTAAAAATCTGCCAAAAACTTAAACTTGGTTTGCCTATTTTCATCCTTTTTTCACTTTTGGTTAGGTAGTATACTTTTATGAATTTGATACCAAATTGGGGCTTAAAATACGTTTTCCCTAATTTGTTAGTGTGGTCAAGATAATATTTTTAATGCTTCTTTGGTGTTGCCTGTCTAAAAAATGATCGCAACTATCTTACGAAAACGATGGCGTAATTCGCTTTCTACTTCAAAAAGTTAATATTACGCTGTAAGCCTGAAAATTTTGTTCGCTTTACAGCCGATTTTTGGAATACTTTTTTGAACACATCCTCGGTAATATCTTCCCAATCCTTTTTGGACATGGACAATAACTCCGGATGTGGATTGAACAAAGGCTCGTTATGGGATTTAGAAAATCTATTCCAAGGACAAACATCCTGACATACATCACAACCAAAGGCCCAATCATCGAACTGTCCCTGAAATTCGTTGGGAATCTCGTTCTTCAACTCAATGGTAACATAAGAAATACATTTACTACCATCTACAACGTAAGGCTCAACGATGGCCTCTGTTGGACAGGCATCTATACATGCGGTACATGTGCCGCAATGGTCCGTTACAGGTGTATCATATTCCAAGTCTAAATCAACGATAAGTTCAGCAATAAAATAAAAGGAGCCAACCTGCTGTGTTAGCAAATTACTGTGTTTACCAATCCAACCCAATCCACTTTTAGCGGCCCATGCCTTATCTAAAACCGGTGCCGAATCTACAAAAGCCCTACCGTGAACATCGCCTATTTCTTCAGAAATAAAGTGCTGCAACGCTCTGAGTTTTGTTTTGATGACATTGTGATAATCCTGTCCATAAGCATACTTGGAGATTTTGTAGGTATTCGGTACTTGCTTTTCTTCTGGATAATAATTCAATATCACTGAGATAACCGATTTTGAACCTTCCACCAGTCGTCTGGGGTCCAATCGCTTATCAAAATGATTTTCCATATATACCATCTCACCGTGCATGTTTTTATGTAGCCAGCTCTCCAAGCGAGGTGCATCCTCTTCTAGAAAATCTGCTTTAGAAATTCCACAAGATAGAAATCCCAGACGCTTGGCCTCGGTCTTTATCATTTCAGACATCTTTAAGCGGTTCATCTCGTTTTAAAATGAAGTTTAACGGCGGCAGGTTTAAGAGAGATGAGAGGATTAATCTGTATATCTTCCCCGTCCGACTCCAGTTTATAGGAGCGTAATAGTTCAGCAACTGTGATTATCATTTCCTGCATCGCAAAATTATTCCCAACACACATACGGGGACCGGCTCCAAAAGGAAAATAGTAGTCTGAAACGTCTTTTTTATTATTGGGATCAAAACGCTCCGGAATATAATTTTGCGGTTGGTCCCAAAAACGTTTATCTCGATGAAGTTCATAAATTGCTAACAACAGCATTGTGTTTTTTGGAATTTGGAATCCATCAATCTCATCGTCTACTATGGATTCTCTATCTATATAGTATGCCGGCGGATATAAGCGCATTCCCTCCTCAACACATTGTTTCACATAACTAAGCTGTCTAAAAGCTTCCATTCCAAGATTGTTTTCCCAATCTATTCCAGAAACTTCCTGATACGCCTTCTCCTGCACTTTTGGATGTTTAGCCAAAAGATACAAGGTAAACCCTAGGGCATTGGCGGTTGTTTCATGACCTGCTGCGAAAAGTATCAACACTTCATCGATAAGCTGATCTTCAGACATGGAGCTACCATCCTCATATCTCGCTTTTAAAAGCATATCCAGCAAATCATCCTTATCCGAGTTTTTACTAATTCTTTCAGCTATGATTTTTCTAAGAATAGTCCTTGCGTTTTTAGAAAGCTCCAAATGTGTGGTGATCTTTCCCGAAAGTTTAAACCACCAATTTAAATAGGGCTGACGCATTTCGCGTATGAGCATACGTTGATTTGCCTCGGTTATATCCTTTAAATCGGTCATTTGCTGTTGGATATCATCTCTACTGAACAATGATGTAGCAACTACTTGAAAAGCCAAATCCCCCATAAGCGGGTACACATCCTGAAGCTGGTTAGGTCTAATTTTCGCTAGTTCTTTTTTAATCGCGCTGTGCATGATTCGCAACAGTCCCTGTAGTTTCTTTTTATGAAAAGCGGGCTGTACCATACGACGATGGGTTCTCCAGTGCTCTCCATTAGATGTCAACAATCCATTTCCGATATACTTTGCTAAATCTACAGTTTGTAAAGACGACTTCTGATATTTTTTATGTTCCTTTTGAAGCACTTGTTTTATGAACTTTGCGTGCCTTGTAAAAACAATTCGCTTTTTGAAACCTACTTCTATTTCAAAAATATCACCCAGCCTATTAAAATTATCGTGATGAAAAGGTAGTGGGTTTTTAAGTACGGCTTTGCGGTTCTTAAAAACATGAGTACGGGAAACTATAGGAAGCTTTTTTATCAAAATAGACCGCCTTGAATATTATTTTTTATTCTACCCAAATGTTTATAAGCCAATTCTGTCACTTCCCGACCCCGGGGCGTTCTCATAATAAATCCTTGTTGAATCAAGAAAGGCTCATACACTTCTTCAATAGTCTCAGAACTTTCTGAAACAGCCGTCGCCAAGGTAGTTATACCTACAGGCCCTCCCTTAAACTTATCAATAATCGTAGTCAATATTTTATTATCCATTTCATCCAGGCCATGCGCATCTACATTTAATGCCTTCAAGCTAAATTTGGAGATTTCCATATCGATACTTCCGTTGCCCTTAATTTGGGCAAAATCTCGAACTCTACGCAACAAAGCATTACAAATTCTAGGTGTCCCCCTACTCCTACCTGCAATCTCTATGGCAGCATCTTGAGTTATAGGAACTTTTAATATCTCCGCACTACGTTCTACAATGGTAGACAACAATTCTGTAGAATAATATTGTAACCTACTTTGTATTCCAAAACGAGCTCTCATTGGCGCTGTGAGCAATCCGGAACGTGTAGTTGCACCTATAAGAGTGAAAGGGCTCAAATTTATCTGAACCGATCTGGCGTTGGGACCACTCTCGATCATAATATCTATCCTATAATCTTCCATTGCAGAGTACAAATACTCTTCAACAATAGGACTTAACCTATGGATTTCATCAATAAAAAGGACATCGCGCTCATCTAGGTTGGTCAAAAGTCCGGCTAAATCTCCAGGCTTATCCAAAACGGGGCCCGAGGTAATTTTAATACCCACTCCTAACTCGTTCGCTAAAATGTTGGCCAATGTAGTCTTCCCTAATCCCGGAGGACCGTGAAACAAGGTGTGATCCAAAGCTTCACCCCGCTGGTTTGCAGCCTCAACAAAGACCTTCAAATTTTCTAAAACCTGCTCCTGACCAGTAAAATCCTTAAAGGTTACAGGCCTTAGAGCCTTTTCAATATCTAACTCAGCATCAGAAAAACCTTCTGGGGAGGGGTCTAAATACTCATTCATATCCTAACAAAGATAGGGAAACCGTTGTGAAGTTTTTTCAAGTAGGACATCGTTTATTTGAAATGTTTTAGTCTAGAAATTCGTAATTTTATAGTATGGAAAAGAACATTTACACAGCAGGAATACTTCAGTATATTCCTTTTTTTTATGTAATCTGGTCAGATGATTTGGTGTCTGCCTCAGAAATCAACGTAGTTGAAAAAGCCATCAACACGGACATAGGCTTAACCCCAGATGAAAAGACTACGCTCTTTTCTTGGTTAAGCCCTACAAAGCCGCCAAAAAATCAAATTTTTAAACAATGGAAGCAAATCATTTCCAACTCCAAAGTAGAATTAGTTGAAAGCGAAACTTTTCCGCTAGCTACCTTTAGTCAAAAAGTAGTTTGCCATTACTATGACACCTGCCCATTTAATGATTGTTTAAAGGACATTGAAATTAATTTAGGCATACAGCCCAACCACTACAACCACCTTTTTGATGTGGTCGTAGTACAAGAAGTATCCTCAGATTATTACCAGGGCGGTGAAATCGATGCCATTTTAAAAGGGAAAAATACAAAAGTAGTTGACCATTTTAGAGCCACGTTAAACCATCCGATTTTTAAATGGGAGGTTCACAGAAACAAAGAGGAATTTAGGACAAGGGTTTTAGACCAGGTTATTCACTTAGCCGAAAAAGGCTATGGTGCAATGGCGTTTTCAGAACCTTATGGAGGAACAGGTGATATGGAAGGTTACGCTACTATCTTCGAGAATATGATGTATGTAGACGGAAGCCTAACGATTAAATTTGGAGTTCAATTTGGACTTTTTGGGGGGAGTATTCAAAAACTGGGCACCAAAAAACACCATGACAGGTATCTGAACCAAACCGGTAAAGCAAGTTTACTAGGTTGTTTTGCAATGACAGAAACGGGTCATGGCTCCAACGTAAGAGGAATAAAAACAACCGCTACATATGACAAAAAGACTGATAATATCATTATACATACGCCCGGAAAAAATGATAACAAGGAATATATTGGTAATGCCCTTCATTCCAAAATGGCATCCGTTTTTGCACAATTAATAGTTAATGGTAAGAATGAAGGGGTGCACGCTATTTTGGTACCCTTGCGAGATAAAGACCATAATACCTTACCAGGCGTACTTATTGAAGACAATGGTTATAAGCTGGGACTTAACGGGGTGGACAATGGTAAAATATGGTTTCACCAAGTAGCTGTTCCAAGAGAAAATCTACTTAACAAATACGGTAATATTACGGCCGAAGGAACTTATGAATCTGCCATTAAAAATCCAAACAAGCGGTTTTTCACCATGCTGGGAACTCTCGTTGGAGGGCGTATCTGTGTTGCAAGAGCAGGTCTAGGTGGAGCAAAAATGGCCCTGGCCATCGCTATTAAACATGCTTTAAAACGCAGGCAATTTAACGATAGCATAAAAGTACAGGAAGACCTTCTTATGGATTATCCAAGTCATCAATTACGACTAACACCATTGGTGGCAAGTGCCTATGTCTATCATATTGTACTAGATAAAATGATGGAAATCTACTGTGATGATGACCAACCGGACAAGCGCAAGGTAGAAACCCAAGTAGCGGGACTTAAGTCTATGATAACGTGGTATGCTAACAATACCATTCAAGAGTGCAGGGAAGCTTGTGGCGGTAAAGGGTATCTAATAGAAAATAGAATTGCGGATCTAAAGGGTGACGTAGACATTTTCACTACGTTTGAAGGAGATAATAACGTACTGCTTCAATTAGCTGCAAAAGGAGTCTTATCAGACTTTAAAGCAGAGTTTAATAGCGCAGGTTTTACCACTGTATTAAAATTATTGAGTCAACAACTAAGCGATAAACTAGCGACAGTTAACCCTATTTACACGAATAAAACAGACAAAGAGCACTTATATAGTCCAAAATTTCACAAACATGCCTTTAACCATAGAACTAGAAGACTTACCTATACCTTGGCAATGCGAATAAGAGGATATATAAAAAAAGGAATCCCTTCATACCAAGCCTTTTTAAAAGTTCAGACGCATTTGTTGGCACTAGGAAAAGCATATAGTATTGAACTAGCATATGACACCTTTCATACGTTTACCGAAAGCATACCAGACCAAAAAAACAGGGAATTATTTGAGCAGCTTGGAGGTCTTTATGCCCTTTCAGAAATTCACAAAGATTCCTCTTGGTACCTAGAACAAGGGTATATTGGAAGTGCAAAATCAAAAGCGATACGGCAACGCACAGAGCGTCTGTGCACAGAGTTAAGGCCTCACCTAAATAGTTTGGTAGATGGATTTGGAATTCCAACACACTGTATGTCTGCCCCGATAGCTCAATAACCTTTAAACCTTGGTAAAGCACACATCTATAAATAAATCCAACAAAACTAATTGTTTTCTTTATGTAATTGAGAAGTATCTAAAAAATCAAGTATGTTAATTTTAGGATTACCATACAGGCTAGTTTTGGACGCGCCTTTAGACGAGAGTTCAAATTCCTCGGCAGCGTACACTTCAATATTAGGAGAATCCTCTGCTGTCAGCATAACTGTATTAGCCTTAAAATCTTCGGCCTTAAGGTTACTATCTCCATAAAGGGTTGCGCTGAACAACTCCGTATTTCCTTCCATCTTAACCGAAGCATTTTTATACATAAACAATGTATTACTTTGGCCTGTAGCATAGACCTTAGCATCTATTCTATCCTTAAAACTCAGATTTAATGAATCACTTGCAACGTTGAAATCACCTGAACTATTCTCCTCCATGTTTATATTGATCACATCTGCGGAGGCGTTCAATATCACTCTAGAAGCACCAGAAGCGTTGACATCCAAATAATCAGAGGTAATTACATCATTCATGGTAATTACTCCGCTACTAATTGCCAAAGAAGTCAGCTCGGTATAAAATACCGTAATATCAAGTTTCTTTTTGGAAGTAATTTTATAAAACGAACTAATATAAAGTGTACCGTCGGTTACATTGAATTTTAATACATCCACCAAGTTATCGTCGGCCTCTAGCATAAAGCCTTCAATGGAACCTTTCTGAATCATTACCTCAATGTCATCACTCAAGACTATTGCATTAAATGCTGGTAAATCTTCCGAAACTTCAACTACCATCCTATTGCCCTTAATTTTGGGTTTTCTTTGCCCAAAGGCCTGAAGACAAAAACAAAGAACAAAGACCATAACAACTATTCTTCTCATATCGTTCGTGTTTTACTATTCTAAATATTTATTATTTAAAGGTATTTAAAAAAATGCAATTCACACTTCACATCTTATATTGCAAAAAAAATGCCCAACTATACAAGTTGGGCACTTAATACAATTAAATAGCGTAATTAATGATTTAATTCTTCTTCATCCTGTTGTAATGGAATATTTTGTGGTACAAAATCTTGACCAGGGATAATATACTCTCCATCAGCATCGACTTTACTGTAGTCATATGCCCAACGATGAACTTCAGGAATGGCACCTGGCCAGTTTCCATGTATGTGTTTCTGTGATGCGGTCCACTCCAATGTGTTAGAATTCCATGGATTTTGAGAACCCTTTTTACCGTAAAACATACTGTAAATAAAGTTACCAACAAAAATCAACTGTGCAGCACCCGCAATAAGCGCGAAAACCGTCATCAATACTTGCACATCAGCTAACTCATCGAACATTGGGAACGCAGTGTTCTCGTAATATCTCCTAGGTACACCTGCCATACCAACAAAGTGCATAGGGAAGAAAACGCCATAGGCACAGATGGCGGTAACCCAGAAATGAACATAACCTAAATTCTTGTTTAACATCCTTCCTTCAAACATAATAGGAAACCAGTGGTAAACACCCGCAAAAAGACCATACAAAGCAGAAATACCCATTACCAAGTGGAAGTGCGCAACTACGAAATAAGTATCATGCACATTGATGTCCAACGTACTATCACCTAAAATAATACCTGTTAATCCACCTGTAATAAAGGTAGATACTAAACCGATTGAGAACAACATCGCCGGATTAAGCTGGAGATTTCCTTTCCACAAAGTGGTTATATAATTAAATGCTTTTACTGCCGATGGTATAGCGATCAACAATGTAGTAAAGGTAAAAACAGAACCCAAAAACGGATTCATACCTGAAATGAACATATGGTGACCCCAAACGATTGTAGATAGAAAGGCAATCGCCAAAATAGAGGCTACCATTGCACGATATCCAAAAATTGGTTTTCTAGCATTGGTAGACATCACCTCGGAAGTAATACCTAAAGCTGGCAATAAAACAATATATACCTCAGGGTGACCCAAAAACCAGAACAAGTGCTCATACAATACAGGAGAACCACCTTGATAATGCAGCACCTCTCCTTGAATAAAAATATCGGAAAGGAAAAACGAAGTTCCAAAACTCCTATCCATGATTAACATTAGGGCTGCGGAAAGCAATACAGGGAAAGAAATCACCCCTATGATAGCTGTTACAAAGAATGCCCAAATAGTTAATGGCAACCTTGTCATAGACATCCCTTTTGTCCGCAGGTTTATTACGGTTACAATATAATTTAACGAACCTAATAACGAGGATGCAATGAATATGGCCATAGAAGATAACCATAAAGTCATTCCTAAACCTGAACCTGGTTGCGCCATTGGCAAGGCACTTAAAGGAGGATATATCGTCCAACCCGCAGCAGCAGGTCCTGCCTCTACAAATAAAGAGGAAATCATGATAATACTAGCTAGAAAAAACAACCAAAAAGAAACCATATTCAAAAACCCAGAAGCCATATCGCGTGCCCCTATCTGTAATGGAATCAGTAGATTACTAAATGTTCCGCTCAAACCTGCTGTAAGTACGAAAAACACCATAATAGTACCGTGCATTGTAACCAATGCCAAATAGATGTCTGCATCCATTATACCGTCTGGAGCCCATTTACCAAGAAATGTATCAAATACCAAAAACGCTTCTCCAGGCCATGCTAATTGCATCCTCATTAATAAGGACATTGCAATACCAATAAAACCCATAACCAGTACCCCAAGAATAAGGTATTGTTTAGCAATCATTTTATGATCTTGACTAAATATGTACTTTGTTACAAAAGTTTCCTTGTGGTGGTGATGTTCATGCTCATCGTGTGCGTGATTATCTACATGTGCTGTTACTGCTGACATAATCGAATTAATTTTTATTTAACTTCCTTTTTATAGCCTTTTTTTTATTGCGCGACAGAAGCCATTGTCTCCTGAAATGTTTGCTGTGTTGCCAACCACACATTGTATTCCTCCTCCGTTTCAACTATTATTTTCATCTGCATATTATAATGTGATTTTCCACATATCTTATTGCAGAGTAAAATATAATCAAATTGCCATGGGTCTAAAACCTCATCTCCTGTTGCAGATTTCTCTGCTCTAATTTTATTTGTTCGTTTCACCTTTTCAACTACATCCGGATTTTGACGCATTTCTTCGGTGGTGTATATAGGAGTAAACGAGAATTCTGTAGTCATTCCTGGAACACAATTCATTTGAGCCCTAAAGTGCGGCATATATGCAGAATGCAATACATCCTGAGACCGCATCTTAAAGTTTACCTTTCTACCCACTGGTAAGTGTAACTCCTTAACAATGATATCATCCGAAGCATAACTATCAGCTTCATCCAGTCCCATTACGTTGGCACGATCTATATCAATCATTCTTACATTTGCTCCTCCTAACACGTTATCGGCACCACCATACCTCGCGGTCCAATTGAACTGCTGAGCATACAGTTCAACAATCAACGGATCATCCTCATCATTTATGTCCATAATGTTGGTCCAGGTATATAAACCCCAAAGGATAAGACCAGCTAAAACAATTACCGGAATAATAGTCCATATAAACTCCAAACGATCATTATCAGCATAAAAGAGTGCTTTTTTACCCTTTTCACCTCTGTACTTGTAACCAAAATAATGTAACAAAGCCTGAGTTATGGTTTGCACTATAAAGATAATCACAAAAGACACCAACATTAAGTAATCATATTCCTCACCATGTTCAGATGCGGCTACCGGCAATAAAAATTTTGCATATTTTGCAAAACTAAAAATTGTGATACCGTATATAAACACAAGAAATGCGAAGAGCATATAGCCATTATATTTATTGTCTTTATCTGTAGCAATCTCACTACTATCTGTTTTAAGCTGAGACAGCTCAAAAATCTTTGTCATTTGCCAAACAGCAATTGCCACTAGTACTAAAACAACCAAAATTAATAATGTAGTCATTGTATGATTTGATATTATACTTTAAACTTACTAATAGTGAAAGTGCTTACTTTCTTCAATAAACGGATTTCTTTTAGGTTGCAAAGGCGCTGTTGTTAGTGCCCTAAATACCCAAAACACAAAGAAACCAGCAAAAAATAGTACCGAGCTTATCTCAGGAATTCCAATGTACCATTGGTCTCCTACCGTGGCGGGCATTATGGCATTAAATATATCCATATAATGTCCTGCCAAAATTACTACTCCTGCCATAACAACGAACCAATTTACACGTTTAAAATCGCTATTCATTAACAACAGAATCGGAAACAAAAAGTTCATAGCAACCATTCCAAAGAACGGTAGTTTATAATCCTCGATTCTAGTTACATAGTAGGTAACCTCTTCCGGAATATTAGAATACCAAATAAGCATAAATTGTGAAAACCACAAATACGTCCAAAAAATACTTATACCGAACATGAACTTAGCTAAATCATGAATGTGACTATCATTTACATCGGTAAGATATCCTTTGGATTTTAGATAAATAGTAACCATTGCGATAACAGTAATTCCAGAAACGAACATACTGGCAAATATATACCAGCCAAACAGCGTACTAAACCAATGAGGGTCTACACTCATAATCCAATCCCAAGACATCATGGACTCTGTTATAAGATAAAAAACCAAGAAGCCGGCAGAAATTCTAAAATTCAATTTAAAATTTGAGTCGTCATTCGATTCATCTTGTTTTAGAGATAACTTTCTTGAATATTCCCTATACGCTATCCAACCCGCTAGAAAAACCGCAGCTCTTATTAGGAAAAAAGTAGGGTTTAGAAAACCAGATTTCGCCTGTATGATTTCATCGTGTGCAACAACTTCGGCATCCATCCAAACGAATAAATGGTTCATATGCAGGGCAGAGAGCAGTAAGATAACAAATACTACAATCCCTCCAGGGACCAAATATGCCGTAATTCCTTCCATAACCCTAAACAACAATGGTGACCATCCTGCTTGTGCGGCTCGCTGAATAGCATAAAATGCAAGTACGCCTAACGAAATCATCATAAAAAAGAATGCAGCCACATAAAGTGCAGCCCAAGGTTTATTCTGAAGTTGGTGCAACAAATGCTCATCATGTGAGGCGTCATGACCATCATCATGGGAAACCGTAGCGTGTGATGCGTCCTCTGAATGGCCTTCATCATGTGCGGCAACCATTGCCTTTGCTTCTTCTACCGTGGCAGGAGCCATGACAAATCCGCCAACAATTCCTAAAAAGCCTACGACCATCAGAATTATGGAACCTATTTTAAGTCTATTCGAAAACGTATACATAGTGTTGCTTACCTAATTATTTGTTTAAATCTTCTTTCAATTGCATTACATACTCCGAAACTTGCCACATCTCCGTTGTATTCAGTTGCGAGGCATACGAACCCATGGAATTGAGACCATACTGAATAACGTGAAAAGTAGAACCAACATTAATATTTCTAACTGCATCATCATAGCTGGGAACACCAAGTATCTTTTCTCTTTTAACTAAAGTTCCTTGTCCTTTTCCGTTTGGACCGTGACAAATTGCGCAATAGACATCGTACATCTCTTTTCCCTTGGCCAGATTCTCTACCCTGTTAACAGAATCCAAAGGACTTTTATTCAATCTTGACAGCTCTTTACCCTCCAAAGAATTTTCTATACCATATGGCAACCACCCTCTATTTATTGTATTTGCCGGTGGCAACATAGCCTGAGAACTATTGGGAAGAAAATCTACCTTCTGGTAGGTTTCATATCCAACCGGTTCGTACATATTGGGCATATATTGATAGTTTGGTTTACTATCGTCTTTACATGCCATAAAAGCGAACATCAAGCATGTTACAATTGCTATTTTCTTAAAACTGTTCATATTCAATGACTGTTTTTTTCTGATATATTTATTTCTACAGCTCCAGTATTCGCCAATAGATCCTTAAGTTCCTGCTCATTATCATGGATTTCGATTTCCATTAAAAAATGGTCGTCCGTGGTTCGAACATCCGGATTTTCAGCCTTTTTAAATGGCCACAGTCTACTTCTCAAATAAAACGTAATTACCATTAAATGTGCTGCAAAAAACACCGTAAGCTCAAACATAATAGGAACAAAGGCAGGCATGTTCTCAAGATAACTAAAACTAGGTTTACCACCTATATCTTGAGGCCAATCTTCTATCATGATATAGTTCATCATTATAGTAGCAACCGCAAGACCCACACAGCCATACAGAAACGCTGTAATTGCGAGTCGAGTTGGAGCCAATCCCATTGCCTTATCAAGACCATGCACCGGAAATGGACAATATACTTCGTCTATATGAAGTTTAGCTGCTTTCACCTTTTTAACGGCAAGCATTAATATATCATCATCGTCGTAAAAAGCGTGTATAACTTTAGATGCCATATTTATTATTTCTTATTTTTTAATAAAACTGCTGCTTGTCCAGCCCAATCATCCCGTTGTGCCCTACCAGGAAAAGAACCTGTAATAGAATCCAAAAGATTATATTCTTTCTCCGTCATTCTTGCCACTTGTGCAAAGGTGTAAATGCCTATCCGGTTTAAAGTAGCCTCCATCTGTGGACCTATACCTTTAACCTTTTTAAGGTCATCGGCGGTATCTTTTGTAGTATCAAAGCTTCCTATGCTACTCAGCAATTCAGACACTCCTACTTTATCTTTGTCGTCGCCAACTACTCCGTCTAACGCTACTTCTTCATTCACAACCGCAGTGTTAGAAGTAATTTGGTACAATGGCTTCCCAGCATCCCTTAAGGTCTTATACTTTTCCCCTGAAGCTTTAAGTATTGATTTCACCTCTGCCTGTGCAATCACAGGGAAGGTTCTGGCATATAGAAGGAACAACACAAAGAAGAATCCGATAGTTCCTATAAATATTCCAATATCTACAAATGTTGGCGAAAACATTGTCCATGACGATGGTAAGTAGTCCCTATGTAATGATGTAACGATAATTACGAAACGCTCAAACCACATTCCAATATTTACAACAATTGATATGAAGAATGAGAACATAATACTTGTACGTAGCTTTTTGAACCACATAAACTGTGGAGAAAAAACATTACATGTCATCATTGACCAATATGCCCACCAGTAAGGTCCAGTTGCTCTATTCAAGAATGCATATTGTTCGTACTCCACACCGGAATACCAGGCCATAAACAGTTCTGTTATATAAGCACAACCAACAATAGAACCTGTAAGCATTATAACGATGTTCATTAATTCTATATGCTGAACCGTAATATATGCTTCCAAGTGACAAACCTTTCTCATGATAATTAGCAAGGTGTTTACCATTGCAAAACCAGAGAAAATAGCACCCGCAACAAAATAAGGTGGAAAGATGGTTGTATGCCATCCCGGTATTACCGATGTGGCGAAATCAAAAGATACAATGGTGTGTACAGAAAGTACCAAAGGTGTTGCCAAACCTGCTAGAACCAATGACACCTCTTCAAAACGTTGCCAATCCTTTGCTCTACCACTCCAACCAAAACTTAATATTCCATAAATTTTCTTTTGAAACGGTAATACTGCCCTGTCGCGAATCATGGCGAAATCAGGTAATAGGCCTGTCCACCAAAACACCAATGAAACAGATAAATATGTTGATATGGCAAATACATCCCAAAGAAGTGGCGAATTAAAGTTTACCCACAAAGAACCAAATTGATTAGGTATTGGCAACACCCAATATGCCAACCACGGTCTACCCATGTGAATGATTGGAAACAATCCGGCTTGAATTACAGAAAAGATAGTCATCGCCTCTGCTGAACGGTTAATGGCCATTCTCCATTTCTGACGGAATAATAGCAGTACCGCAGAAATCAGGGTTCCTGCATGCCCGATACCTACCCACCATACAAAGTTAGTAATATCCCAAGCCCAGTTAACTGTTTTGTTCAATCCCCAAGTACCGATACCTGTGGAAATAGTATAAATAATACACCCTACTCCCCACAGAAATGCAACCAAGGCGATGGAAAAAACAATCCACCAATGCTTATTTGCTCTTCCCTCTACGGGAGCAGCAATATCCACGGTTACATCGTGGTAGCCTTTGTTTCCGACTACTAATGGTTTTCGTATAGGAGCTTCGTAATGCGACGCCATAGACTTCTGTTATAATTACTTTCTTGTATTGTTATGCTTCGTTGGTATTTCTAACCTTTACGTGATAGAATACGTTGGGTTTTGTTCCCACATACTCCAATAGATGGTACATCCTATCACTTTCTTTAAGTTCTGCAACTTCACTTTCCTTGTCGTTGATATCTCCAAAAACAATAGCTCCATTACTACATGCCATTGAACATGCGGTTTGAAATTCACCATCCTCTATCACTCGTCCATCACGCTTGGCATCTAAAATTGTCTTTTGTGTTTTTTGAATACACATTGAACATTTTTCAATTACTCCTCTAGAACGAACATTTACATCTGGGTTCAATACCATTTTACCCAAATCATTGTTCATATGGAAATCGAACTCATTATTATTGTTATACAAGAACCAGTTGAACCTCCTTACCTTATACGGACAGTTGTTGGCACAATATCTTGTTCCAACACATCTGTTGTAAGCCATTTGGTTCTGACCCTGTCTACCATGTGATGTTGCCGCTACCGGACAAACCGTCTCGCAAGGTGCATGGTTACAATGCTGACACATTACTGGCTGAAAGACCACCTGTGGATTCTCAGCAGGATCTTCCAACTCTCCAAATCCACCGAGAGAACCGTTACCCCCAGAAAGACCATCAAAGCCCTCTTTCTTATTTATATCATCTTCAAATGCATCCTCTGAAGAGTAATACCTATCAATACGCAACCAGTGCATATCTCTAGATTTTCTAACCTCTGCTTTTCCAACTACAGGAACATTATTCTCCGCGTGACAAGCGATAACACATGCTCCACAGCCTGTGCAAGCATTTAAATCTATAGACATGTTAAAATGATGCCCTATAGAACGATCAAAACTATCCCAAAGATCAACTGATGTGGCAGGAACTTCTTGATGATTTAAGGAAACATGAGGAACTTCATTCCATTCTGAATGGTCTTTTGTATTAAATATCTCTAAAGTGGTTTCCTTAATAATATCGTTACGCCCCATTAAGGTCTTATGCAATTGAATACATGCAAATTCGTGGTTACCTTCTGCCTTTTCTATTTTTACAGTTTGCAAGGAACTCATTCCATCATATAACAAAAAGGCGTTTACACCCGTTTGCATTTCTTCTTTCATTCCTACTTTCTTACCATAACCAAAAGAAAGTCCTGCAGAACCTTTTGCCTGACCAGGCTGCACTAAAACAGGAACATTTGAAAGTGTTACACCATTAACGGTTAGGTTTACGTAGTTACCGTCCATACCACCATTAGCAACATTCACATTCTTAACCCCCATTGCCTCGGCATCCGATTTTGAAATCGTAACATAGTTATCCCAAGAAACTCTTGTAATAGGATCAGGAAACTCCTGTAACCAAGGGTTGTTGGCCTGTTGTCCATCACCCATACCTACTTTGGAATATAGAACCAACTCCATACCATCGCTAGTTGAGTTGGCCAAACTTCGCAATGCAGCTGTGATTGGCATAGCCTCAACAGCGACTTGCGACTGATCAACGATTGCTGACTGTAGCGTATCATCTGAATCCACGGCTATAGTTGATGCACTAAAGACACCATCTTGTAAGGTTTGGCCCCAATCCGCACCGTTCAATACGGTAGTTGTCCAAGTTTCCTTGATATAATCGTAGTACGTCTTATCACTTCCAATCCATCCTAAAATTGCAGTTTGCAATTGTTTAGTATCGAAAAGCTCCTTAATGGTAGGCTGCATTAGCGTATAATGCCCTTTCTTGATCTCAACGTCCCCCCAAGATTCCAAGTAATGATTTGCAGCCCCAACATACTGTACCGCTTCCGTGGTTTCATTCCAATTTGAAGAAAAAGCAACTGTTACATCCACTTTCCCCAAACCGTCTTTAAAGTCGGCATTATTTGGTAAAGAATACATAGGATTAACCCCGTCAATGATCAGCGCACCAATTCTACCGGCTTTCATATCGGATATCAATGAATTTACTTCCACTGCGTTACCTTGTCGAACATACCTAGGTGCATCCGCATCAAAAGCGGTGCTTCCCAACATTTTATTTATAGCCAGCACTACCATCTGTGCATTCACATCATCAAGTCCGGTAACAACGGTAGCATTTGCGCCGGCTTTCTTCACCTCCATTGCCAACTGATCTACTATAGCTTCATATTCGGAAGTATTACCCCCAACAGAAACACCATTTAATTTTCCGTACAACTTAGCAAGCACAACCTTCTGTGCGGTTGGAGTCAAAGCGATTCTTTTATCCGCGTTTGCTCCCGTCAAACTCATATTAGCTTCTAGCTGAACGTGTCGTGACATCTTTCCATTCTTTGGCACCCTTCCTTTAGAATACCCACTATCAAACCCGCCTCCTTGCCAGTCGGAAAGGAAATCAGCCCCAAAAGAAACTATAAGGTTTGCTTTTTCAAAATTATAATCGGCCAAAGCGCGTTCACCATAAGCGCTTTCAAAAGCTGTAAGGGCAGCATCTTCCGAAATCGCATCATAAGTTACGTGCTGTACACTTTCATTATTCGCTACCAATTCTGCCATTAACCTTTTTGTAGAAGGACTAGCATAAGTTTGGGTTAAAAAGACCACCTTTTTCCCACCACTATTTGCAATTTTACTTTTGACAGCGGCATCCAACACACTCCATTCCACAGGTTCTCCGTTTACCATTGGCCCTTGTAACCGAGTACTATCATACAATGACAAAACAGATGCCTGCACCCTTGCATTAGCACCACTATTTACCTTTGCCATAGTATTATTCTCCACCTTGATAGGGCGGCCTTCCCTTGTTTTAATGAGTATACTGGCAAAATCAAAACCATTAGCAATGGACGTAGCATAATAGTTAGCGACGCCAGGAACTATATTTTCGGGCTGAACTACATAAGGTATAGATTTGATAACCGGCCCCTCACAAGCAGCCAAAGAAGCAGCAGCCGTACTAAAACCAACATATTTTAGGAAATCCCTACGGTTAGTATTTGTACTGGATAAGATCTCTTTATCCCCTAAGAAGTCTCCAACCGGAATCTCCTCTACAAACTCGTTTTGTCTTAGCGCCTCAACAATGGAATCGTTAGGATCTAACTCCGCTTCGTTTTTCCAGTACTTTTTGTTTGATGACATACGTATATCTGTAATTAGCTTCTTAAAATTATTAATAGTGGCACTTCCCACATTCCAGACCACCCATTTGAGCAGCTGTCAGATTTTCAACACCGTATTTTTTGGAAAGCTCTGCATGAATTTTTTCATAATATTCATTACCCTCCACCTTTACATTGGTTTCACGGTGACAATCAATACACCAACCCATAGTCAACGGAGAATATTGATACATAATTTCCATTTCCTGCACAGGACCATGACAAGTCGTACAATCCACACCAGCAACCGAAACGTGTTGAGAGTGATTGAAATAGGCGAAATCTGGCAAGTTGTGGATGCGAACCCATTCTACTGGTTGACTTTCACCTGTATACTTCTGACTCTCCTCATCCCATCCTACTGCCTTATACAATTTCTTTATTTCATTAGTGTAAAACTCGTTGGTATAGCCATTGGCCAAATCTTCCTGAGTAGGACCTTCAGGGTTACCCGTATATTCGTAAATAGATTTATGACAATTCATACACACGTTCAACGAAGGTATTCCCGAATGCTTCGAAACCCTAGCAGAAGAATGACAATACTGACATTCAATTTTATTTGTACCGGCATGAATTTTATGCGAGTAATGTATAGGCTGTATTGGAGCATATCCCTGATCCACACCAACCTGCATCATCCATCCATAAGCGAAATAAGCACTGCCTAACAACAAAAAAATTGTGGTCACCAAAACCAAAAACTGGTTTTGAGCAAACGCCTTCCATAACGGTGTTCTCTTCTCTGCCTTCTCTTTTTCGAGCACCAGACCATTAGCTTGCGCAATACGGCTTAAGGTTTTATTTACCAGAATCAACATTACGACCAATAGGCCAAAAACTAAAGCCAAAGCTCCCAAAATAACTTCATTCGAAACACCACCAGAACCAGTTGCAGCAGAAGCAGCAACACCCACATCGGCATTCGGAACGGCAGGGGCCGGTGTAGGAGCGGCCGTATAAGCTAAAATGTTATCTAAATCTGCATCGGATAAAGTAGGAAAAGCGGTCATTGCGGCTTGGTTGTACTCTGCGTAAATCTTTAGCGCATATGCATCACCAGATTTAATCATTCCTGGACTATTGCGGATCCAAGAGTATAGCCACTCTTTGTCGAGGCCCTCCTCTTCGTAAAGCCTATTCTCTACGTTCGCCAAAGCAGGGCCTGTCATTTTACGATTTAACGCATGACAAGCTGCACAATTTTGATTGAACAATGCCTTCCCGGCAGCAGCATCCCCAGAACCTTCTGCAACCTCTTCCTGAGCGCTCAAAGCAACTGAAAAAAGTAGGAAAAATACAACGCTAAACCCTAAAGCCCTAGAAAATTGATTTCGGTATGTAACCTTTTTCATAGATATTAATATTTCAATCGGATTCTTGGCACGGTTGTGGACTATTGTTAAAAATTACAACCGATTGAATGCCTGAATTGGATGCAAAAATACGACATAGACTTTATTTGAAAAAATGTTAATCTATTTATAATTTATAATTTATAATTATTCTAAATAGAATGGAATTCACCCTATTTCATCTTCAAAAAAATTACCTTTACAACATACACACAACCAAAATATTAATAGCATGAAAAGAGTATTTCATATAATTATTTGTTTTACATTATGCCAATTAACTTATGGTCAAGACGGACAGATAAGTATAGAGCAAGATCAAAAAATAGAGGAATTATTGAATCTATATAAAATATCCTTGAAGACTTCCGAATATTATAAAATACAAGTAGGGTTCGGCTCACATGCACAAGCAGAACAAATCAAAGCAAATGCCGAAGTAGACTTTCCAAACCTAGTTTCTACAATAGATTTTGACTCGCCGACTTATCGTGTTAGAATAGGTAAGTTCAAAACCAAAATAGAAGCAGAACGAAAATTTAATGAGATACGGGCAAAATACCCTAATGCAATGTTGTTAAAACCAAAAAAATCGGCCAAATAGGCCGATTTTTTTCGCATTTATTGTTTATTTTGATTTCAACTTTTTCTTCACCGCTACTTCTTGGAACGCCTCAATAACATCTCCAATCTGGATGTCATTATAGTTCCTCACTTGAAGCCCACAATCGTACCCTTTTGCAACTTCCTTGACATCATCCTTAAAACGTTTTAAAGAAGAAAACTCCCCAGTATAAATGACAACCCCGTCCCTAATCAATCGGATACTGGAATTTCTGAACAGCTTACCTGTCGTTACCATACACCCTGCAATTGTTCCGATTTTTGAAATCTTAAATGTTTCACGAATTTCTGCCGTTCCGGTAATTTCCTCTTTCATTTCAGGTGAAAGCATACCTTCCATTGCATCTTTAAGATCGTTAATCGCATCGTAAATTATAGAATACATGCGAATATCTATTTCTTCCTTCTCAGCAATGGATTTCGCATTGCCCATAGGCCTTACATTAAATCCTATTATTACAGCATCCGAGGCAGAAGCAAGTAGCACATCCGATTCCGTTATTGGTCCAACGGCTTTATAAATAATATTTACTTGAATCTCATCTGTAGATAGTTTTTGGAAAGAGTCGGTCAACGCTTCTACAGATCCGTCCACGTCACCTTTTAGTATAATGTTCAATTCCTTAAACTCACCTAAGGCAATTCTTCTTCCTATCTCATCCAAGGTTATGTGACGTTGGGTTCTTACAGACTGCTCACGTTGCAATTGTGATCTTCTAGAGGCGATCTGTTTTGCCTCACGCTCATCTTGCAATACAAAGAATTTGTCACCTGCCTGAGGCGCACTATCCAAACCTAGTATAGAAATTGGCTTAGACGGACCCACTTCGGATACATTCTTGCCTCGCTCATCTTGCATCGCCTTCACCTTGCCACTTGTGGTGCCGGCCAAAACATAGTCCCCAATTTTCAAGGTTCCTGCTTGGACAAGAATCGTGGAAACATAACCTTTGCCTTTATCTAGGAATGCTTCTACCACTGTCCCTGTGGCTGATTTATTTGGATTCGCTTTCAATTCTAACAACTCAGCTTCCAAAAGCACCTTTTCCAAAAGCTCTTTTACACCTTCACCAGTTTTTGCAGAAATATCATGCGATTGGATTTTTCCACCCCAATCTTCTACTAAAAGGTTCATCTGAGCCAAACCTTCTTTAATTTTTTCAGGATTAGCTGTAGGCCTATCTATCTTATTTATAGCAAAAATAATAGGAACACCTGCAGCCTGTGCGTGACTAATAGCTTCTTTAGTTTGAGGCATGATATCATCATCCGCCGCAACTACAATAATGGCAATATCGGTTACTTGTGCGCCTCTCGCCCTCATTGCGGTAAACGCTTCGTGACCTGGTGTATCTAAAAATGATATGCTCTCACCATTTTCTAAGGTTACTCCATATGCGCCAATATGCTGGGTAATTCCACCGCTCTCACCGGCAATAACATTCTCTTTTCGGATATAATCCAACAAAGAGGTTTTGCCATGGTCAACATGCCCCATGACGGTCACAATTGGTGCCCTTGGCTTCAAATCTTCGGGAGCATCCGCTTCCTCCACGATACTTTCCTCGATATCCGCGGTCACAAAGTCAACTTCAAAACCAAACTCTTCTGCCACAATGGACAAGGTTTCGGCATCCAAACGCTGGTTCATGGTGACCATAATACCAAGCGACATACATGCAGAGATAATCTCCGTAGTTGACACTTCCATCATCGTGGCAACTTCACTTGCGGTAACAAACTCCGTTACTTTTAAAACCTTGCTTTGTAGTTCTTGTTGCTCTAAATCTTTCTCTGTCTGCTCTCTATGCTGATCTCTTTTACTCCTACGATATTTTGCCCCTTTTCCTTTCTTGGATTTTCCCTGTAATTTCTCCAGCGTTTCACGAACCTGTTTTTGCACATCCTCCTCAGTAGGCTCTACCTTATTTATAGTAGCTGATCTTCTTGGCCCTCCTTTTCTATCTATAGTGTTGGAAGCTCCTCTCGCACCTTGACTAGGACTTGGACCTGGGCTTTTTGTTACAATACGTCTTCTACGTTTCTTACGATCCGTATTGTCCACTTTCTTTTCCTCTTTTTTCTTTGGCTTTGCAAACTTAGAGAGGTCAATTTTAGCACCAGCTATCTTAGGGCCGGTTAACTTTTGATATTTTGTTTCTAGTGTTTTCGGTTCATCCGAACTTTCCCCGACTACTTCTGTTGCTTTAGAAGTTTTGCCATTGGTTGGTCCACTCTCCTCCTTTTCATTATCGGTACTTTCTGCCTCAACTTCTTTATTCTCTACTGTATCAACAACATCTTCTTTGACAACTTTTTTATCCTCAGCAATAGTTTTTTCAACAAGCTCTGGAACAGCAACCTTTGGCTTAGCAACCTCCGACTTTTCTAATGTAACGGTTTCTTTCTTACTTTCCACGGGAGCCTGTTTCTTTTTGGCATCCAAATCGATTTTGCCAACCATTTTTGGGCCTGCAAGTTCTACTTTTGTATTGATTACCTTTTCGGATTCCGCATTTCTTTTTTCTCGCGCAAGCCTTCTTGCCTCCTGTTCCTCTTCCAACTGAACCCTTATAGCTTCCTTCTCTTTACGCTTCTCCTCCCCTACCTCTTTCGAGGCCACCTTTTTACTCATGTCCGTCTGAAACTCATCAAGCAAAACCTGATAAACCTCATTAGATATTTTGGTGGTTGGCCTAGCATCGACGTCGTGACCTTTGGCACTTAGAAAGTCCACGGCCCTATCCAATGAAATATTAAGTTCGCGGAGAACTTTGTTAAGTCTTATTGTTGCATTGTCTGCCATAAATACTGATTCCCGTTCTTTATTCTTGCGCTAATATATAGCTAATCTTCTAATTCTTCCTTCAGGATGCGAACAACTTCTATAATTGTCTCCTCCTCTAAATCGGTACGTTTTACCAAATCGTTTACATCTTGTTCCAAGACGCTTCTAGCGGTATCCATACCTATTTTCTTGAACTCATCAATAATCCAAGCATCTATTTCATCCTTGAACTCGGTCAGCTCTACATCTTCCTCTACGCCTTCTCGGAATACATCTATCTCATAGCCTGTTAATTGACCAGCCAACCTAATGTTATGTCCTCCCCTACCAATTGCCTTAGAAACTTCCTCTGGTTTAAGATATACTTGAGCAGTCATTTTCTCATCATTGAGTTTCACGGAAGAAACTCTTGCTGGGCTTAATGCTCTAGTTACCAATAATTGAGGATTTGCGGTCCAATTGATTACATCAATATTCTCATTACCCAACTCCCTGACAATCCCATGAATACGAGAACCTTTCATTCCAACACATGCACCAACAGGGTCAATCCGGTCATCATAAGAATCCACCGCCACCTTTGCTTTTTCACCAGGAATACGTACTACTTTTTTAACGGTAATCAAACCATCAAAAACCTCAGGGATTTCTTGAAAAAACAATTGCTCTAAAAATTTTGGAGCGCTTCTTGACATTATAATAGTAGGTTTTGCTCCTTTTAGCTCCACACTTTCAATAATTCCCCTAACGTTATCTCCTTTACGGAAGAAATCAGATGGAATCTGTCTGTCTTTAGGCAATATTATCTCATTCCCTTCGTCATCCAACAAAATGATTGCTTTATGACGAATATGATGCACCTCTGCGGTGTATATTTCTCCTTCAAGATCTTTAAACTGCTTGTAGATGGTTGTGTTATCGTGCTCGTGGATTTTAGAAATCAAATTCTGACGTAAGGCCAAAATCGCTCTTCTTCCTAAGTCTATTAACTTTACTTCCTCGGAAACATCCTCACCTACTTCAAAATCTGGCTCTATCTTGCGAGCTGCCGTTAAAGAAATCTCCTCGTTTTCATCCTCTACCTCACCATCTTCTACAACGATACGATTTCTCCAAATTTCCAAATCCCCTTTATCCGGATTTATAATAATATCAAAGTTATCATCTGAACCGAATTTCTTTTTAAGCGCATTTCTGAAAACATCTTCCAAAATCGCCATAAGCGTTACCCTATCTATAAATTTATCGTCCTTAAATTCCGAGAAAGATTCTATTAACGCAATATTTTCCATTTCTACTTTAAAATTAAAATTTTAATACAACTTTTGCTTTCCTAATATCGGAGAAACCAATTTCCTCCCTTTTCTGAACGGTAACTTTACCCTTACCGATTGGTTTAGGCTCTCTTGCCTTCCATTCTAATACAATATGATTTTCCTCCACTACAGTAAGATCTCCCTCGTACTTTGCGGTCAAGGTTTCAACCTCTAACTTTCTACCAATATTCTTTTTGTACTGTCTCGGCATAATCAAAGGTGCACCGGCACCAGCTGAAGCCACTTCTAAGGAAAAATCCTCCTCTTCCCTATTTAAATTATGTTCTATGGCCCTACTAATCTTTACACAATCTGCAACAGTAACACCATAATCACCATCTATAACAACTTTTATCTTGTTGTCCGAACCTATAGTAAAGTCTATTAAAAATAGTGTTTCATCTTGCTCCAACCCTGCATCCAATAATGCCCTAACCTTATTCTGTAACATACAAATAGATTCAATACCAACCAATTGGAACAATTAAAAAGTAATTTTTTCTAATAAAAGAGGGGACAAATTGTCCCCTCATGAATACTTTAATATCCTTTCAGTGACGCAAATATACAATAAATTTGAATTCTACAATACCGTATACCTTTACAATTAAATGATTTAACCCCGCTGTTTACAGAAGCGAATACAATTTTAAACTCCTTACACCAAATTTTTAAAACTAATAAGCTTATTTTTAAACTTATCAACCTATTTCAAAACAATCCTCATGGATATTCTCTCGTCGTATAATCTCATTATTGAAGCCTCAGTTATCATTATACTTTCCTTTTGGTTTAATGGCATCTCAAAAAAAACCAATATCCCTTCTGTACTTATGCTTATAGTTCTCGGCATCATACTACAGTATGTACTAAGGTACTTTGTGCCCGAGGCCCTTGATTTTTCTGGCGGACTAGAACTTTTAGGCATCGTTGGGTTGATCATGATTGTATTGGAAGCCGCATTGGAACTTGAATTGAAACGTGATAAACTGTTACCTATATTAAAATCAATGGCAGTGGCATTATTAGGACTTTTGGGCTCGGCATATGCGGCAGCTCTTATCCTACATCAATTTATACCAGATATGAGCATGCAGTCCGCATGGCTTTACGCTACGCCTTTATCCATACTTTCTAGCGCTATTATTATACCTAGTGTTAGCGGCCTTTCCGAGAGTAAAAAAGAATTTCATATCTACGAAAGTACTTTTTCCGACATCATGGGTATTATGATGTTTTACTATCTTATTGGTGGCTTAAACCCAGCAGAAGATGGCGGCATGGCTGGTTTTGCAGGTAATTTAGTACTTACGATTGTTATAGGCCTTATAGCAAGTTATGCCATCATTTTAATATTCCAACAAATTAAAAGTCAAGCAAAACTTTTCCTTTTAATTGCTGTGCTTCTGCTGCTTTATGCCATCGGAAAGAAATTTCATCTCTCATCCTTGATTATAATATTGATATTTGGTTTAGTGATAGCTAATGTTAAACTCTTTTTTCCTGGCAAAATGTCGGTTTTCTTAGAACATGAAAAAATAAATCAAATTTATCACGAACTACATATCATTACACTCGAAACCGCTTTTGTCGTGCGCACCTTTTTCTTTGTTGTGTTTGGACTCAGTATCGTTATCACCTCACTTTTCAACTTAAACGTGGCCCTTATCAGTTTAATGCTTGTGGCGACCATATATGCGATACGTTTTGTGATTCTAAAAGTATTCATAGGAAAGGACATTCTACCCCAATTATTTGTCGCGCCTAGGGGACTGATAACCGTTTTGTTGTTTTATGCCATACCGGAAGAAGCACAAGTGGTGAATTTTGAATCTGGAATTTTGCTGTTTGTTATTATTGCAACTAGTTTAATAATGACTTGGGCTATGATAAAGGACAAAAAGAAAATGAATACGCTATTGGATGAAATTGACGCAGAATATGCTGAACGAAATGAAGCTGAAGACGCTTTAAGAGCGAAACAAAACATCGCAAACACCCAAGCCTTGCCACTTTCCGATAACGAACCAGTAGATTCCACGACTAAAGCCGACCCAACAGACTATTAAAAAAGGTTTCTTTATGTTTATTTTATTGATGCGGATATAACTCCGGCGCTCTGTTTTACGATCTCCTTGTTTGCATTCATGCTGTCCAGCTCTTTTCTAAACCTAAGAATCATTAAGGTATCCAGTTCATATTCAATACTATCTTGCATACTTCGCCAATTGGAAGAATTCATGGATTTATTGAATTTGGTAATCTTATTAAAGCGTTCCAAGTTGTATCGGTTGGCTTTCCAAGCGTGGTAGGTACTTTTTTGATGTTCCTTATCCTGGAGGTAAATACCAATACAAAAAGCTGCCACTACCAAAACCAATATTATTTTTAGATGCTTTGCGGTTAAATTCATGACTGTTAGCTTTTAAAAGTGAAACAAAAACAGGATTCCTTACTTGAACACTGTAACATTTCCCTTACATTTTGACTCAATTAGGGATAGCAATATACAAAATAACTAATTTGACCGACAAAATTCACGCCAAGCAGATAGATAATATCGTTAAATCCTTAAAGAAAGTCAGTTGTAAAAAAGACAATTCTAGCATTGCAGCGAAAACCCCCTGGCCAAAAAAAATCCCAACATCTTAACGATGTTGGGATTTAATTAAAAAAATGTTGGCCCACAAGGACTCGAACCTTGAATGACGGTACCAAAAACCGGAGTGTTGCCAATTACACCATGGGCCAATCTCTAGACACAAAACACAAATTTTGTATTCGAGGGTGCAAATTTAAAACAAAGTTTGGTTTGCACAAACATTTTTTAATACAATAATCTAAAAAAAACGAACAATCAGCCTGTTAAAGGTTTATAAAAATTGTAGTCTGTTATCTATTTAAATTAGTAAATTCGCCCTTAGCTTTAACTTAGGTTACATGTTTTCAAAGAACTTCCAAAAATGGGACACCATCCTGGGGTGGTCCGTATTTTTTATTGCATTCATTACATATTTCATCACGGTAGAACCTACGAACAGTTTTTGGGATGCCGGAGAATATATTTCTACGGCAGCTAAACTGCAGGTTGGTCACCCACCAGGAGCTCCATTGTTACAAATGATAGGAGCCTTCTTTGCTATGTTCGCCTTAGAATCCAACCAAGTAGCCATGATGGTGAATCTGGTATCGGGAATATCTAGTGCCTTTACCATATTATTCATGTTTTGGACACTCACAAACATCGCCCAAAAATTAATGGATAAAGGCGAAGTCCTTACGAACAGTAAAGCAATAGCTATTTTAGGAAGTGGCTTAATCGGGTCCTTGGCATTTACCTATTCAGATAGTTTTTGGTTCAATGCTACAGAGACAGAAGTGTACGCCATGGCAAGTTTTATTATGGCACTCCTGCTCTGGATGGGTCTAAAATGGACCGACAACCTAGAAGACCCAAGGGGGAATAGATGGATTATACTTATTTCTTTCGTTGTTGGATTGACGTTCGGTATTCAATTTATGGGTTTTTTGGCTATCCCTTCCATAGGTCTGTTGTACTATTTCAAAACATATAAGAAGACAACAGTAAAGAATTTTCTTTTAGCAAATGTTATCGCTGTTGCAGTATTGATGTTAGTGTATAAATTCTCTTTAACCTACGTGCTAGTCCTTTTTGGCTGGGGAGAAGTGTTCTTTATCAACAGTATTGGCCTTCCGTTCAACTCCGGCTCAATTATCATTGGATTATTATTTATTTCTGCTTTTTATTTTGGACTCCGATATACGAGAATAAACAACTACCGAACTGGGAACACTATTGTTTTGTGCCTTATGTTCCTTTTTCTTGGTTTTTCTTCTTGGATAATGTTACCCATAAGAGCTAATGCAAAAGTGGTTATCAATGAAAACGATCCTTCGGACGCACGTGCCCTTCTAGCCTACTATAACAGGGAACAGTATCCGGGCGTAGACAGCCCTATTTATGGTAGTTATTACTCAGAAATGTTCGCTTCACAAGGGGAAGAACGTGATGGCAAACCTAAATATGAAAAAGATTACACCTTAGGGAAATACATTATAGTAAATAAATATAAAAACGCTGATGTAGGCCCAAATCCTGAACACCAAGGTATTTTACCCAGAATGTGGAGTTCCCAACACGCAGAAAACTATATGCGCCATTTTGGACCATTGGACTTTAGGATAACGAAACCTAACGAAGAACTCAGAAAAGCTGTTAACCAAGTAAAAACTGGATTTGCCAATGGAGAAATAGACGCAGACCAATACATTAGTTTTCTTAAGCGTTTTGAAGATTTTATCAAGGTAGAACCACCGTCGATAT
Source organism: uncultured Maribacter sp. (assembly GCA_964353165.1). Classification (GTDB taxonomy): domain Bacteria; phylum Bacteroidota; class Bacteroidia; order Flavobacteriales; family Flavobacteriaceae; genus Maribacter. The sequence goes on along the minus strand of CAYGUY010000002.1, from coordinate 46,446 downwards.
GGGACAATGTAAAATATATGTTCGAGTTTCAGTTCAACTATATGTACCTGCGCTACTTCATGTGGAATTTTGTTGGCAAACAGAATGATGTTCAAGGTAGATATAACAATAACGGAAACTGGCTTAGCGGAATCAAATTTATAGACAGTCTGCGCCTAGGTAGTCAGCACAATCTTCCTAGCGATATTGAAAATAATAAAGGACGTAATACTTATTTCTTTTTACCGCTTCTTTTAGGCATTATTGGTCTGGTTTTTCAGATTTCCAAGAACCCAAAGCAATTTTGGGTACTGCTAGTCTTCTTCCTGTTTACCGGTTTGGCAATTCAGTTTTACACCAATCCATATATTTTTCAACCTCGTGAGCGCGATTATTCTTTAGTGGGTTCGTTTTATGTGTTTGCTATATGGATCGGCTTAGGCGTATACGGTCTTTTTGATGGATTTAAAGATTGGCTAAAACCAAAGATACTTGCTCCATTAGTTGTAATCATATGCCTCTTAGCCGTCCCCACGGTAATGGCCGTACAGAACTGGGACGACCATGATCGTTCCGGTCGTTTTACGGCAAATGCCTCTGCAAAAGCCTATTTGGATTCCTGCCAGGAAGATGCAGGCGCCATTTTGTTTACTATAGGGGATAACGATACCTTTCCACTTTGGTATGCCCAAGAAATAGAGGGATATAGGACAGATGTGCGCATTGTTTGCACCAGTTTATTTGAAACGGATTGGTATGTTGATCAAATGAAACATAAAGCCTATACGAGCGACGCTATTCCATCACAGATTGAGCATGACAAATACCGTCAAGGGAATAGAGATGTACTTTATTACCAAAAAGCCACGGAGAATAGATGGGCTATTAAGGACTTTATAAACTGGATAGATAGTGACAAACCACGCACAAAACTTAAATATTTGTTTGAACAAAGTGGGCAGGACCCGAATAATTATGACGAGAACACACAAAATATGGTATACTATCCAACCGACAAAATAAGGGTGCCGGTAAACAAACCGAACGTTTTGGAAAGCGGACTTGTAAAAGCCAAGGATTCTTCACTAATCGTAGATTTCATAGATATTGATCTTCCTGGCGCTATTACCAAGAAAAGCATGATGATGTTGGATATTCTTGCAAATAACGATTGGAAAAGACCATTGTATTTTTCAGGAGGAAGCTTTGATGATGCCGAATTTTTATGGATGAAAGACTACCTTCAGTTGGATGGAATGGCCTATAAATTGGTCCCCATAAGAACGGAGCGACCTAATTCTTTCGAAATGGGGAGAATAGATACCGACCTAATGTACGACATCGTGACCAAATGGGACTGGGGAAATTCTGGAAGCCTAGATATCTATCACGACACTCAAACTCGCATCCAAAGCGTATCTTATCGAAGCAATCTTGCACGCTTAATGGAAGCATTGATCAAAGAGAATAAAACAGATAAGGCTAAGGAAGTTATAGAAATTTCATTAGATAATATGCCTGTAAATCAATTTGGTTATTACACTTTGGTCGAGCCTTTTGTGGACGGTTATTATAAAGTTGGCGAAACGGAAAAAGCAAGAGTCTTATTCAATAAACTAAAAACAGTATATCAAGAGCGTTTGGATTATTATTCTAGCACCAACCTAGACGAGCAATATAGCAATATCGATGAGATTATTGCAGATATGGAAGCCTACAGACGCAACATAGACAATTTAATAAACAATGACGATCGCGACGTAGCAGAGAAAGAAACCCTTATTTTCAATGAGTACATTGATAAGTTTCAGCATTTCTACAAAGATGAGGACGACTTTGAATTACCAGAAGAACCTATGGAAGCAAATCCCGATATGCTAGAAGACACTATACAACTGGACAACACAAATACAGATATGCCAGAAGATACCACCGCTATACCTGTTGAAAACTAGTTGAAATTTAATTTTTTTTAAGATAATTTATGAAATAAAATAATACGAAACCCTAGAGATTTATCGGTATAAACTATCTAAAATTAGACAATCACCAGTAACGTGTCTCAATTATTATAAAGACTAATAATCAATGAATAGCTTCGTTTCCCAGTTAAGTATATTCACTAATAATACCCACTAACGTACTCGCATCCTGTTCACCGCTTTGCCGCCATACCATTTCTCCTTTCTTATAAATCATCAAGGTAGGTAAACCTTTTACCCTTAAGGCTTGGGACAGTTCTTTATTCTTATCTACATCTATCTTTATCACTTTAGCCTTGTCACCCAAAGCTGCCGCTACATCTCTTAAAACGGGATGCATTGCGGTGGACTGCTCGTTCCATTCAGCATAAAAATCCAGAAGAACCGGAATATTCAAATCTATTAGTTCACCAAATTTAGACATATAACCAGCTTTACGTTACGAATCAAATGTAGTAAAAATTGTTAAAATACATGAGTTTAGACTGTTTTTGTATGATTGATAAGCGGTTAAAATCATGTTAAGGACTTCTTTTTTAAAGTTATCACCGTAATTTCCGGCCAAATACCCACCCTGCCGGGGTATCCCAGAAAACCAAAACCACGATTTACATTGATAAACTGACCTTTTTCTTTATAAATACCCGCCCAATATTTGTAGCGCCATTTTACCGGACTCCATTTGAACCATCCTGGTATTTCGATACCAAACTGCATTCCGTGCGTATGACCGCTTAACGTTAAATGAAAATGTTTTTCATCAGGGACTACCTCTAACTCCCAATGAGAAGGATCGTGGCTCATCAGTATTTTAAAATCGGTATCGGTTATTCCAGACACTGCTTTCTGCAAATCACCAGCTCTTTTAAAACCGCCCTTACCCCAATTTTCTACTCCAATAAGTGCGATCTTATCATCTCCTTTGGTTAAGTACCTATGTTCGTTCAACAACAAATCAAAACCCATTTCTTTTTGAAGGTCTTTAAGTTCTTGTAAATTTTGGCTTTTTAGCTCCTCGGTTTCCCAAGGTATATAGTCCCCATAGTCATGATTTCCCAAAACAGCGAATTTCCCATCTTTTGCTTCCAACGTGGCGAACAAATCAGACCAAGGTTTCATTTCTTCGGTTTTGTTATTTACCATATCTCCAGTAAATAAAATCGTATCACTTTTTTGTTGGTTGATTAATGACACACCGTACTCTATCATCTTTCGATTATCGAAACTACCACTATGAATATCCGATATCTGTGTAATGCGGTAGCCGTCAAAAGCATCCGGCAAATCATCAAACTCCAAATTATATTTCAGGACCTTAAAATTATATTTTCCTTTATACATCCCGTACAATAACGCACCAAACGGAATAGCGGCCAACCCTAGTGCGGTTAAGCTTAAAAAACGTCTTCGCTGTGGTAGTGAAAACTCACGAGAAGCACTAAAAAGCTTTTCATAGCCGCCGGAAAAAATTCTAAAAATATCCTCAGAAAAAAGAAAAACAATAGTAATCAGTTTAAATGTAAGTATCGTCAACAAAAAACCAAAAGCATAACTTTTGGGAACGCTAAGCACCCTTCCCTCGGCTTCTCCAAAAGTAAATTGATAGATAAAATTAACAGCGACCAGAGCGGCGACAAACATATATAAATAATAGACCCAAGATTGCCTAGCTACCGTCTTTAAAGCTTGTAAAACATAAATACTCAACACAACATAAACGACAACAAATAATATCCACCGGAACATAGTTTATTTTTTACAAAGATATTTTTAGAAACCCAAACAACTACGATTCTTGATTTTATTTTATAGTTTTAACAACGGCGGTCAAGATTTCCAAATTGGAAACCGCTATTCCATCATCATATAAAAAAGATGCAGAATTCATAGAAACCTGTGGCTCTTCCTCTAGAGATTTACAGAATCTGGCTGCGGATAGATGCACTGCCTTAAATCCTTTTTCTTTAAACTGGTGCACGTTTTGCTGGTTGATACCTGAACCAGGCATAATGATGCAACTTTTAGAATTTTTATGTAAGTCTCCCAAAAAGTCTATACCTGACAGCGCCGATGTTTGCTGGCCAGAAGTTAATATGGTGTTTACGCCTAGCGCTTCAAGTTCCTGCAGGGTACGACGCGCATCCCTGACCCAATCAAAGGCTCTATGAAAAGTGAAATCAAGATCACCAGAAACCGCAATCAACTCCTTGGTCCGCACCACATCCAATGAAAAATCAGGATGAAGCGCACCGGAAACAATACCGTTAAACCCTAATTCAACGCACAATGCGATATTGGTTTTCATAATATCAAATTCATCATCGGAAAAAGTAAAATCTCCGCTCCTAGGTCTAATTAAGACATTCACGGGAATATTAATTTTTTCTCGTACAGCCTTGAGTAGACCATAGGACGGTGTGATACCACCAACGGCCAATTCTGAACAAAGTTCTATACGGTCGGCCCCAGCTTCTTGGGCAATAAGGGCAGATTGCAAGGAATTGGCACAAACTTCTACAAGCATATTATTATATTTAGACTCCTAAAAGTAAACAACCCCAACAATGGAAAGAAGAAAGTTTCTCAAAAATTCTAGTTCCGCGACAGCGGCGTTAGTCGCAGCTCCGTTCTTAACGTCCTGTAAACAGGAGGAAAAGCCAACCAAAACATCAACAACTACAGCAAATTCATATCCCATCGTTATCTGTACTTGGAATTTTTTAAATGCCTCGGCAAAAGCTTGGGAGGTGCTGAATAACGGCGGAAATGCCCTTGACGCCATAGAGCAGGGCGTAAAAGTTGAGGAAGACGATGTAAATAACCAAACGGTAGGTACCGGAGGAAGACCGGACAGGGACGGCAACGTAACGCTCGATGCCTGTATTATGGACAAAGACGGGAATTGTGGCGCGGTGCTTGCCATTCAAAATATAGCCAATCCCATTTCCGTGGCCCGTAAGGTTATGGAGGACACACCCCATGTGATGCTCGCAGGACAAGGCGCAGAACAATTTGCCTATGAAAAAGGATTTGAAAAAGTAAACCTCCTAACCGAACAATCCAGATTGGAATGGTTGGAATGGAAAAAAACATCGGAATACAAACCGATCATCAACATAGAAAACCACGATACTATTGGCATGCTCGCCATTGATAAAAATGGAGATATTGCCGGTGGATGCACCACAAGTGGCATGGGTTATAAAATGGCAGGTCGCATTGGGGATTCCCCAATTATTGGAGCAGGACTTTTTGTGGACAACGAAGTGGGCGGTGCCACCGCAACCGGCATGGGCGAAGAAGTGGTGCGTACCGTTGGCAGTTTCTTAATTGTTGAATTGATGCGACAAGGCAAAAGTCCACAAGAGGCATGCGAGGAAGGCGTAAAACGAATCATGGCGAAAAATGAAGGACGAAACGATTTTCAGATCGGTTTTATAGCGATCAATAAAAAAGGAGAAACAGGAAGTTACTGCGTGCAGCCTGGATTTACGTATCGCACCTACTCGGAAGCGGGGCATGTAAATAATCCTTCGGAGAGTTATGTTTCTTAGGTAGATTGAGATATTAGATGTTAGACAAGAGAGAAGATACAGGACGGTAAAAGGTTTCTGTTGTTTCTGTTGTTTCTGTTGTTAAGGTGTCCGAATTATCAGTGATTTCTACAATTGTCTTCGTTTAATAAAAAGCTTATCTTTCTTAATATAATTATACCAACCACATATATGGATTCCAAAAAAACAGACCTTTCCCAAAAGCAAACCAACTGGTTGCAACGCCTTAAAGATGAGAGTTGGGAGGCGGAGTTATTGGTATCTGCGGTTGCGATTTATGCTATTTTCAACACCTTTGCATTATTTGAATGGATTTGCAATATGTTCATAAACAAACTAGATCCTAGCCAATACTTAATTGGTTACATGATAACTTTTCTAGGTTTTCTGGCCTTTGGAATACTAGGGGCACTATTTGTAATACATTTTGGACTGCGGGCGTATTGGATAGGATTGGTTGGTTTAAATTCGGTATTTCCTGATTACAGCTTAGAGGATAGTGCCTATTCCAAGACATTCACAGAAAAAATGCTAGCTAAATTACCTCGTTTGCAAACCTCAATAACAAATTTAGATGAAATATGTAGTGTCATTTTCTCCGTTGCCTTTACATTGTTATTGATATATTCCTATCTCGGATTTTTCAGTTCCATTTACTTGTTGCTATTCAACCTCTTATCCGACTTTATCCCTAGCTATCTTCTGCTAATACCTCTTGGAATATTTGCAATTATTTATGGTGCTCAAATGATATTGACCATAGTTGCCAACATTAAAAAATTCAAAACTAATGACACCGTGCAGACTTGGTATTTCCAAGCTACCATCCTAGGCTCGGCTGTACTTTATGGGCCTCTGTACAAAAATCTTCTACAGATTACGATGATTTTTGGAAGTAATTTCAAAAAGAACAAAGCATTGGTACGCACCATGCTTTTTATGCTTGTTTTTGGTGTGATAGTGGGCACGGTTAAGTTGTTTAATTCTAATGTGCTTTACTTGTTGGGGGCAAATACCAATTTAGATAGCACCAAGGCGTATGAGTTTTATTACAGTGACAATAATCTTGGAAATAAATTTCTCTTAACTCCAGAAATTCAAACAGATTTAATAAGCTCCAATGTAGTTCAGGTTTTTATTCCCATTTTTGACCATGAACTTTCAAGATTAGAAAAAATGTGTCTGTTAAACACTGACAGAGAACTCAAAAAACCAAGCGACGAAGAAAGAAACCAAATCAGACAATCCTATCTAAATTGTTACTCAGAAACACATAATATTCTATTAAATGAACAACATGCGGAAGTCAAATTTCTAAAAACAGACCATCCCATAACCGATCAATTTGGAATTAAAACATTTGTAGATTTATCAGGGATAAAAAGTGGGGGCCACACAATAACTATAGTCAAAAAATTGGGAGAAGATGAAGAAAAAAGATGGAGTATTCCCTTCTATTACGCACCCAACTAACAATCCTTTTTAAAAAGCTTAGTAATTTCAATTGCGTACCGTTAAATTCGTATTTCTAATTTCCTACCATGGCAGAACAAGAACAAAAAAGACTATTTCTATTAGATGCATACGCCCTAATCTTCAGGGGATATTACGCTCTTATAAAAAACCCTAGAATAAACTCCAAAGGCATGGATACCAGTGCCATTATGGGATTTATGAACTCCCTCTTTGATGTGATCAAGCGGGAAAAACCTGATCATTTAGCCGTTTGTTTCGATAAAGGTGGAAGCGCAGAACGTACCGAACTGTTCCCTGAATACAAAGCGAACCGAGAGGTAACCCCTGATGCGATAAAAATTGCCGTTCCCTATATTCAAGATATTTTAAAAGCCATGCACATTCCTTCGGTAGTTCTTGAAGGATGGGAGGCAGATGATATTATAGGCACCTTGGCAAAACAAGCCGAAAAGGAGGAGTACAAAGTGTTTATGGTAACCCCGGACAAGGATTTTGGTCAGTTGGTATCAGAAAACATATTCATGTACAGGCCTGCCCGTATGGGTAACGGCATTGAGATTTGGGGCATTCCAGAAATACAAAAACGTTTTGGCGTGGAACGGCCGGAACAAGTCATTGATTACCTTGGTATGATGGGCGATGCCAGTGATAACATCCCCGGACTACCCGGTGTTGGCGATAAAACGGCTAGAAAGTTCATAGCGGAATACGGATCCATGGAAGGACTTTTGGCCAATACCGGTAAGCTTAAGGGTGCCATGAAGACCAAAATAGAAGCCAACAAAGAATTGGGGCTATTGTCCAAAAAGTTAGCTACCATCAGTTTAGATGTGGATGTAACCTTTGATGCCAAGGATTACGAAATGAGCGTTCCCGACAACCAAAAAGTTCAAGAAATCTTTGAGGAACTGGAGTTTAGAAGACTTAAAGATCAATTTATTAAAATATTTTCGGGAGAAGACGAAACCGTAGCTAACCAAGTTACGGGTACAGAAACGGCTAAGAAAATTTCATCGACTGCGGGTAGTGGCCAGTTCTCCCTGTTTGGAGGAGATGGTGCCTCACCTACAACTATAAAAGATAGCTCTAGCAGGCAAACCATAGCTGATGTTTCGCACTCCTATCAAAGTATAGCACCAGGCATGGCCATGAAGCTATTTCTACAAAATTTAATGAAGCAGACATCGGTTTGTTTTGATACCGAAACTACGGGACTCAACCCACTTACCGCAGAGCTTGTAGGCATTGCCTTTAGTTGGGAGGCGACCAAAGGCTTTTATCTTCCGTTTCCTGAAGATAAGAACGAAGCCCAACAACTCATAGAGCAGTTAAGACCTTTCTTTGAGTCGGACAATATTGAAAAAATAGGACAAAACCTTAAGTACGATATTAAAGTTTTAGATAAGTATAATATCAAAGTAAAAGGAAGCTATTTTGATACCATGTTGGCGCACTACCTTATTAATCCGGATATGCGCCATAATATGGATGTGTTGGCAGAGACCTATTTGAACTACACACCTGTCTCCATCACGGAACTTATTGGTAAAAAAGGGAAGAACCAATTGTCCATGCGCGATGTTCCTCTAGAAAAAATAACAGAATATGCGGTTGAAGATGCGGATATCACCTATCAGTTGGCGCAACAGTTTAGACCCGAATTGGCAGAGGCTAAAACAGACGGGCTTTTTAAAGACATAGAAATTCCGTTATTACGGGTACTGGCGGATATGGAATTGGAAGGTATCAACTTGGATGAAAAATTTCTGAATTCCCTTTCGGAAGACCTGAACAATGACATCGCAACCCTAGAACAAAAAATCTATAGCGCCGCTGGCGAGGAATTCAATATAGGTTCACCAAAACAACTAGGAGAAATTCTTTTTGACAAACTTAAATTGGTAGACAAACCGAAAAAAACCAAAACAGGACAGTATTCCACTGCAGAAGACGTTCTTTCCTACTTGGCCAAAGACCATGAAATCATTCAGAATGTACTGGATTACAGAGGCCTTGCTAAATTAAAAAGTACTTATGTGGATGCCTTGCCGGAACAAGTTGAGCCTTCCACAGGTAGAGTGCATACCGATTATATGCAGACCGTAGCTGCTACAGGGCGTTTAAGCAGTAACAATCCTAATTTGCAAAATATTCCTATTAGAACAGAACGAGGGCGACAGGTACGAAAAGCCTTTGTCCCAAGAAACGAGGAATATATTTTATTGGCAGCGGATTACTCCCAGATAGAACTCCGTATTATTGCCGCCTTAAGCGAGGAAACCACTATGATCGAAGCCTTTAAAAATGGGGAGGACATTCACGCCTCTACCGCATCAAAAGTTTTTAACGCACCTATAAACGAGGTAACCCGAGAACAACGTAGCAATGCCAAAACGGTAAACTTCGGGATTATCTATGGCGTATCCGCCTTTGGTCTCAGCAACCAAACAGACCTTTCCCGATCCGAAGCCAAGGAACTCATAGATACCTATTACAAAACCTATCCAAAACTCAGAAACTACATGAGCGAGCAGGTAGATTTTGCCCGTGACAATGGTTATGTACAAACCGTATTGGGAAGGCGCAGGTATTTAAAGGATATCAACGGTAGCAACGCCATAGTGCGCGGTGCCGCGGAGCGAAATGCGGTAAATGCACCCATTCAAGGTTCGGCAGCCGATATCATCAAAATAGCAATGATCAACATTCATAAAAAATTGGAAGAAGGAAAATACAAATCCAAAATGCTCTTACAAGTGCATGATGAATTGGTTTTCGACATCTACAAACCGGAATTGGAAGAATTAAGAGTCATGATAAAATCCGAAATGGAACAAGCCTACACGATAGCCGTTCCTTTAGATGTAGAAGTTGGCTTAGGTGAGAACTGGTTAGAAGCGCATTGATAAAAAAAGGTGTTCGAAATCTAAATTCCTAACACCTTAAATACAAACAATTAATAGACTAAGAACCCATAGTACCCGCAAATCTTGGCCTTTGTGATTTTAGCCTTTTAAAAACATCCATAATTGGTTTAAAGTTTCGTCCAAAATTAAAGGGCGTTAATTGAAACCAAAAATTTATCTGGAAGTTACAATCTTTTCCGATTTCTAGGTTATTTTCTATTTGAAAATCCAAATGGTGTAGGGCATTAACAGACTCCTTATTACCATTACTATATGTGAAACCCTTCTCTGTTTTCGAAAGACAGAGACGTAAATGGGTATAGCTACCGGGTTTAAGTTTATTCAAATCTGAAAGTTTGATAGTACTCCCGTTTATAAAAGTACTTGTTTGTAGTAGCTTCAAAGTACTTGGAGTTTCTACATCCAGTTCATTCCCTTCTTGATCGATAAGTGAAATCTTAGTAATAGTCAAATCCATCTTAGAAACCCCAAGCCTTTTTAGTTCTGTATTAAGCAGGACAAGATCTTTAACAAGCTCATTATGTCGATACCAATCGCTCAATGTATGCGAAGTGTAAGGGACCGATGCCCAAATGTTAGGGTGAAAGTTTATTTTATTCATAACCGTGAATTGCATTAACAATTATTTTTAGCAAAATTAGCTAGGATACTTGTTACCGAAATACGACAGATTTATCCAGATTATATGCTATATTACCTGAATTGCTACAATTATTAGCCTTTTGTATGAATATAGAACATAAGAACGGAGTAGACATTGAGCCTGATATACTGTTAAACATTTCAAAAAAACATATGAGAACAAACATTTATACGTTGGGTAATTAATGCATTTGCTTAAACAAACTTAAATACACTACAGATGAAAAAGCAATTTTGGATGGTTTTGTTAGTTTTCTGTTGTGCGAATATATGCCAAGCACAATCCAATGAAAAAGCGACAAAGGGTCAACAAGAAATTGCGGTAAAGCTTTATCCAAATCCTGCCATAAGTGTCATCAACATATTAGGATTAAAGGATACGGAAAAGGCAACTATAATTGTTTCGGATATCTATGGAAATATCGTACTACGACATGAGTGGAAAATCAAAAAAAATGTTATCAATCTTCCCGTTGCGAGCTTGGAAAAAGGACTATATATAATTACCATACGTTCAGAAGAACAACAAGTAAATACGAAATTTTACAAACAATAGCGCATTGCTACAAAACTAATGAACCTCCCATATAGGTAAGGGTCATTAGATTTGTAGAGGAATAATTGGAGTTATCGTCTCACAAAGACCAGCTCACCAGGCTCGTTTACCTCAGGCAGCTGTAAACTTTGAGCATCCACAATCATAGTATCATCGTTAATACTAACGACTACATTAACAATCTCGTCATCTTCATTTAAAAAACTAATGGTTCCATTGCTATAAGTGTATGTATTTGATACTACCTCAAAATCTGATGGGCAAAAAACTTCCAATCCACCAGCTCCAAAAGTAGCCGTAGAAATTGCTTGAGTAACACCATTCCTAGCTTCAGCGGATAGATCTTCATTAAAAGTCAAGGTGATGATATAACAATCATCATCGGATAAACGTTTAAGTATCTGACTTCCAATAACGGCTTCGTCGCTGGCCGTAGTTACATCAACCCTTAACTCGGTAGCATCCCATGTGCCAACAATATCCTGGGAGGCAACTGTATCATTGTCTTTATCAGAACTACAGGACCAGGAACAAACACAAATTAATGCTATAGACACAAGTTTTAACTTCATAATATGTACGTTTAAATTACTTAATAAGGTAGAACGAAATTTTACCCATAATATTTTATGTAAAAACAATCCTTAACCAATTACAGGATTCGAAAGCGCCCCTAAAGGCAACAATGGTAGTTTTTTGAAAGGTAATAAGCAATAACACATGCATAGTTAAAAGCTCAACTAGTAACAATAAGAGGAATTTTAAAAACAAAAAAACATACTTTTAGACAAGATTAAAAAAAGGGTAAAATAAAAAGAAACAACTATTTGCAATTCAAGTTTATAATTGTACATTTGCACCCCATTTATCGGGATTGATGAAGATTAATAGTTAAAAATAATTGTAGTGGATACATTAAGTTATAAGACCATATCTGCCAATAAAGCGACTGTGAACAAAGCATGGTTATTGGTAGATGCAGAAGGAGAAACGCTAGGACGTTTGTCTTCTAAAGTAGCTAATTTACTAAGAGGAAAGCATAAGCCAAGCTTCACTCCACATGTGGATTGTGGTGACAACGTTGTAATTATCAACGCTGAAAAAGTTGCCCTTAGCGGAAACAAATGGTCAGAAAAAACGTATTTACGTTACACCGGATATCCTGGAGGTCAACGTGCAACTACTGCAATACAACTATTGGAAAAAAATCCTGCTAGTATTGTAGAGAGAGCAGTTAAAGGTATGTTACCTAAAAACCGTTTGGGAGCAGAGCTTTTCAGAAACCTGAAAGTATATGCTGGTTCGGAACACGGACAGGAAGCTCAAAAACCAACAGCAGTAAACATAAAAGACCTTAAGTAATGGAAACAGTTCACAAAATAGGTAGAAGAAAAACAGCGGTAGCCCGATTATATTTATCTTCAGGAGATGGTAAGGTTACAATAAACAACAAGGACTTATCCGTTTATTTCCCAACTGCCACCCTACAATATAAAGTTAATCAACCTTTCGCATTAACTGGAACAGAAGGCACCTATGATATTAAAGTAAATGTTTACGGTGGCGGAATTACTGGACAAGCAGAAGCTATCCGATTAGCTATCTCTAGAGCATTGTGCGAAATTGATGCCGAAAACAGAATAACATTGAAGCCAGAAGGTCTGCTTACAAGAGATCCAAGAATGGTTGAGCGTAAGAAATTTGGACAAAAGAAAGCTCGTAAGAAGTTCCAGTTCTCTAAGCGTTAATACCAAGTACAAAAATCAAGGCGCTTATTATCCGATGGGCGCCTTAAACTATATTTTCATTAACAAGTTCATTGAAAGTCCTACTTTTTAGGACAATTAAAATCCCTTTATCGTAATCTAAATCGACAAAGGGAATATTTCGGAAATCAGATTCGAAATAAATTAGTTTAGCATCTAAACAGTGGAGGCTTTTCGTTTTGCGAAATACCACTTCATTGTTGCTAATTCATAAGAACGTAAACTAAATTTAAACATGGCGAAAGTCGAAGTAAAACAATTATTAGAGGCGGGTGTGCATTTTGGACACCTTACAAGAAAGTGGAATCCAAACATGGCTCCTTACATCTACATGGAGCGTAACGGGATACACGTTATCAATCTTTACAAAACAGTTGCGAAAATGGACGAAGCGAACGAGGCTTTGAGCAAAATTGCAGCATCTGGAAGAAAAATTCTTTTCGTCGCTACCAAAAAACAAGCGAAGGACATAGTTGCTGAAAAAGCAGCTAATGTAAATATGCCGTACATCACAGAGCGATGGCCAGGTGGTATGCTCACCAATTTCGTAACAATCCGTAAGGCAGTTAAGAAGATGGCAATGATCGATAGGATGAAAAAGGACGGAACATTCCTTACTTTATCCAAGAAAGAACGTTTACAAGTAGATCGTTTACGAGCTAAATTAGAGAAGAATTTAGGTTCTATCTCAGAAATGACGCGATTACCTGGAGCTTTGTTTATTGTTGATACCATGCGTGAACATATCGCTGTTAAGGAAGCACAAAAATTGAATATTCCGATTTTTGCAATGGTAGACACCAATTGTGACCCTAGGGATGTTGACTATCTTATTCCTTCTAACGATGATGCTTCAAAATCTATTGACATTATTATGACACATGTAACCAATGCGGTTGCGGAAGGTCTTTCGGAACGTAAGTCAGAGAAAGGTGCTGGTGATGATGCTAGAAAAGAGGAAAAAAAGGAAACTAAAAAGGTAGCGCCCGCGCCAGCTCCTGAAGTTGAAACAGAACCTGAACCAAAAGTAAAGGTAGAGGCTGAAGTAATGGAAGAGAAATCAGCACCCAAAAAGGCTAAAGCAGAATCTGATGACCTTACTAAAATCGAAGGAATTGGACCTAAGGCAGCAGAAGCATTGACCAATGCAGGAATGGGAACGTTCTCCGACCTTGCAAAAGGTGATGCAGAAAAAATAAAGGAAGTATTGACAGAGGCTAGTTCTAGAATGGCTCACTTAGACCCAACATCATGGCCAAAGCAAGCTAAAATGGCGGCTGATGGCAAATGGGACGACCTTAAGGAATGGCAAGACAACGTCAAAGGTGGAGTTGAATAGCCTTAAAAAATTAAAAAAATACTAAAAATAGTTTCCCGCTTGTATTGAAACCGTTTGAGTTTTGGCTCAATGCAAACGGGAATAAAATTAAAAATGTTAATTATGGCAAAAATTACCGCTGCAGAAGTAAATAAATTAAGACAAGCTACCGGTGCCGGAATGATGGACTGCAAAAACGCCTTAGTAGAAGCTGAAGGTGATTTTGAAAAAGCAATTGAGGTACTTCGTAAAAAAGGACAAAAAGTTGCAGCAAAAAGAGCGGATAGAGATTCTTCCGAAGGTGCTGCCATTGCTAAAGTTAATGCTGAAAATACAGCAGGGGTTGCGATTGTTTTAGGTTGTGAAACAGATTTTGTTGGAAAAAATGAAAACTTTGTAGCATTAGCCAACGAATTAGCTGAAATAGCTTTGGAACACGACACCAAAGAATCATTGTTAGCAGCAGATTTTGGCGGTATGACCGTTACGGAAAAACTAATTGAGCAAACTGGAGTTATTGGAGAAAAACTAGAGATAACCGCTTTTGAAAAATTGGAAGCACCTTATGTTGGTTTTTACGTACACATAAATAAGATTGCAGCTTTAGTTGGATTATCTGCCAAGGTAGCTAACGCAGAAGTATTGGTTAAGGATTTGGCTATGCAAGTAGCTTCTATGGGAGCAACTACACTTTCTTACAAGGATTTTGATTCAGCGTTCATAGCATCAGAGACAGAGGCTAGGATTGCGGTTATAGAAAAGGAAAATGAAGAGTTAGGCCGTTTGGGCAAAACGCTTAAAAACGTTCCTCAATACATCTCTATGGCCCAATTAACGGACAGTGTTATGGCAAAAGCAGAAGATGATGCCAAAGCACAACTAAAGGCCGAAGGTAAACCTGAACAAATTTGGGATAAAATTCTTCCTGGTAAAATAGAACGATTCATTTCCGATAATACCACCTTAGATCAAGAGCAATGTCTTTTAGATCAAAATTTTATTAAGGATGAAAAATTGAGCGTTGCAAAATACGTAGAATCCTATGGCGATGTTACTGTTACTGGTTTTAAACGCGCTACCGTTGGATAACTAAAAGATCCACTTTACTATAAACAACCCCTAAGCTTTGCTTCGGGGTTTTTTAATGGTATTAATCAATCTCTAGTCCTTATATAGCCAAGCATTTCTCAAATTCAAAAAATCGCTGGAAACTCCTTCCACTGCAACTATTCTATCTTCCAAAAGCATAGGAGAACCTGCAACCCCTTCTAAGGCAATCAATTCTCCATTTCTTAATACTTCTATTTTTATAATCTTATCAGCCACCCAACTATAACTCGAGGCAATAACCGCACGAATGGACTCCAGATTTATATCGGCACCATCAATACTTTTTATAACATCTCCTCCCCGCAAACCAATTGAGTTAAAAAAAGAATTTAAGGGTATATTTTCACGAATAAAAATGACATCGTTATTTTCTCCCTTCACATCAATGAAGGGATTTTCGCCGTCCAGAAAAAAACCTGTTTCCCTCTCCGACTTTACCATAGCAAGACCAACTTTAGCAAGATACGCATGATAATCTATTGGCTCCGTTCCGATAACATGGTCCTCAAAAAAAGAGCCGACCTCGGGATAAGTCATCGCAACTATTTCTGGTATAAGAACATCATCTTCGAATGGCGTTTCCTTCCCATACTTCAAAGACAGCTCCTTCATAAGCCACAATACACCCTTTTCACCCTCACTACCTTCTTTAATTAAAATATCAAGAACCATATTGATTAAAGCCCCTTTCTCATACACATTAGCATAATTGGCTGCATATGGTTCCTCCAAAATATTCTCGCTCATAACAGTAAACGACATAGTATCATCATAGGTTTTCGCATTAGCAATCTTATCCAGCATCCGAATATAAAAATCTTCTTCCCCGATAAGTCCTTGTTGAATCTGAAACAAGTTGGCAAAATACTCTGTTGTACCTTCATACATCCACAAATGTTTGGACATCTTTGGCTCATTAAAATCAAAAAACTGGATTTCCTTTGAATGTATGCTCAGTGGTGTTACGATATGAAAAAATTCATGCGAGACTACATCTACCATAACTTGCTCCAATCGCTCTTTGGGCATTGTTTCAGGTAAAACCACGACAGTTGAGGTATGATGCTCTAAAGCTCCGAAACCTTGCGCATCTACAGTATCCATCTCTGACAAATAAAGCAAAATCGCATATTCCTTGGTACCATCGATATCCCCTAGAAATTCCTTCTGCGCCATCATCATTTCTTCCATACGATCTTTAAGATCTGCCGCCTTGTAGATTCCGTTAGGAGAATAAACTGCTAATGTGACCTTAATATCATTTATAACAAACGTTTCTGTATTTGGCCGAGTATATAAAATTGGATTATCTATGACTTCAAAATACCGTTTCGCCATAAATGAATCCAAAGCAGGATCCGGTTTTGTATTTTTTTTATTTGGTAATGTCGTCGTCGCCACTAAATCTAATGGCTTTCGTATCGTAATGGTATACGGAACTTCTTTGTAACCATCAAAATAACCAACGAACCCATGCAGGTTAAGCATAAAATTCTCTCCCTCCAGTATATTTGTTCCAGCAGGAGAGAATACTGGGTCAGTCATTTCACCCTCTATATCATAGGTGTCGTTTACCCAATAGGTAATCTTATCCAAACGCTTGCCATTGGTAATACGCCAAGTGTTAACATCCTCTTGCACAACCTCCAATACCTTACCACTATAATCCAAAGCCACCAAATCCTGCACATATTTACCATAATCATCTGCGCTATAAGTGCCGGGTATGGTCTTTGGTATTTTAAAAAATACTACGTCGCTTAAAAAAGCTCCAGGATCTATAGCAACTTCTACTTTATCATTTTTAACATTTACTAAATCCAATGAAACCAATACAGGCACCTTTTCTATGCTCACTAGACCTTTACTCGAAGTGCATGCATATAGGACACTAATCATTACCAATAAAACCAATATCTTTTTCATAAAACTCTTTGTATCCAAATTTGAGATTAATTACTTAAATATCAATACTACAAAAGAATTTGAAAACATAAAGTCCTGTTTTTGAATATTAGTAAATAATTATGTTTTGTGCTGCTTATTCCCACTTGTACTCCCATGGATAATTTTTGTTATTTTTGTTTCGAAATTAGATAACCATGCAATACAAAAGAATACTTCTGAAATTAAGCGGTGAAGCGTTAATGGGTGAAAAGCAATACGGTATAGACTCCAATAGACTTAACGAGTATGCCGAAGAAATAAAGGAAGTAGTAGAACAAGGCATACAGGTAGCCATTGTTATAGGGGGGGGGAATATTTTTCGTGGACTTTCAGGAGCTGCCACTGGTATGGATCGCGTACAAGGTGACCATATGGGAATGCTAGCAACAGTAATAAATGGCCTAGCATTACAAAGCGCACTTGAGATGCAGGAAGTTCAGACCAGACTGCAGTCCGCAATTCAAATCAATGAAGTAGCCGAGCCATTTATTCGTAGAAGGGCCATGCGCCATTTGGAAAAAGGTCGAGTAGTCATCTTTGGTGGAGGTACAGGAAACCCTTACTTTACAACAGATTCGGCTGCAGTATTACGTGCCATAGAAATAGAGGCTGATGTAATTCTTAAAGGAACACGTGTTGATGGAATCTATACTTCTGACCCGGAAAAGGATAAAACTGCCACAAAATTCGACACTATATCTTTCCAAGATGTACTGAATAAGGGACTGAAAATAATGGACACCACCGCATTCACCCTAAGCCAAGAAAACGAACTTCCCATTGTTGTTTTTGACATGAACAAAAAAGGTAATTTACTTAAAATTGTAAATGGCGAACACATTGGAACAACAGTAAACATGTAGTTTTGGTATAGTTTATGATCATAGGTTAGAAAATTTTAATATGAACGAAGAAATAGATTTTATTTTAGATGCAGCAAAAGAAGGTATGGATGCTGCCATTTCACACCTAGAACGCGAATTTTTGAAAATACGTGCGGGTAAAGCCAGTCCAGCAATGTTATCTTCCGTTTTAGTAGATTATTACGGCTCCCAAACACCTTTATCACAAGTAGCCAACGTAAACACACCGGATGGAAGAACCATCTCAGTTCAGCCATGGGAAAAAAACATGCTTCAGGAAATAGAAAAAGCAATCATGAATTCCAACCTAGGATTCAATCCTATGAACAATGGAGACATGATCATTATCAATGTACCACCTTTGACCGAAGAACGACGTATTCAGCTTACTAAACAAGCAAAGGCAGAGGCCGAACATGCTAAAGTAGGTGTGAGAAGCGCAAGGCAAGATGCCAACAAGGAAATTAAGGATGCCGACGTATCAGAAGACCTTCAAAAAAATGCAACCGCAGATATTCAAGAACTCACCGATAAATACGTGAAGAAAATTGATGATTTCCTAGGAATGAAAGAAGCGGAAATCATGAAAGTATAGAACATCTATATTTTTTAATAAAAAACGGCTTAAAAGCCGTTTTTTATTTTATCCAAAGGAATTTATGTTTTTACATTCGGCAATGTAGGAACAATTAATCGCATTGGTTACCTTTGCGCACTGCTAAAAACAGCTATGGTAGCAAAACTCACACAAGGATTCTGGGCAAAAACAGCTAGAGTTATTCTTAGGAACAGGATACTTATACTCTTTGGCATTGCGGTAGTAACAGTTTTTTTAGGGATGCAATGGAAGAACATGCAGTTCTCTAACTCTCCTGCTAACTTGTTACCAGATGACCATCCTGTTAACCAAGAGTACCGTTCTTTTTTAAATCAATTTGGCGAAGAAGGCAACGCCGTTGTTTTTGCGGTTAGGGATAGCATGTTGTTTAATCCCATTAATTTTAATCGTTGGAACAAATTCAGTAAACAGCTAGGCGCATTTCCTGAGGTAGATTTTGTGCTCTCCACACATAATCTGCAAGAACTTATCAAGGATAATGACAAACAGGAATTTGTCATGCAACCTTTGATCAAAAAACAGCCAGAAACATTACAAGAAGTGGACAGTATCGTGCAACACCTCTTCAACGACCTTCCTTTTTACGATAATCTCATTTACAACAAACAAAGCAGGACCATACGCACGGTGATGTATATGGACAAGGATATCATAAACACAAGCGTTCGTAAAGATTTTGTGCTTAAGGATATGATGCGTTTGGTAAATAGTTTTGAAAAAGAAACCGGTTTAGACGTTCGTATATCTGGAATGCCTTACGTACGCACCATGAATTCCCAGAACATTATAGACGAAATCGGGAAATTCATTTTAGCCGCCTTAGGGGTTACGTCACTCATATTTTTCTTTTTCTTTAAAAGTGTGCGGGCGACTTTTATATCCATGTGCGTGGTCATCATAGGGGTGATGTGGGCTTTTGGTATACTTGGTCTATTGCAGTATGAAATTACGGTGCTTACCGCCCTTATTCCTCCACTTATCATCGTCATCGGAATTCCAAATTGTATTTTTTTAATCAATAAATACCAGCAAGAAGTAAAAAAACATGGAAACCAGGCACTTTCTTTACAACGTGTTATTTCAAAAATTGGTAATGCCACGTTAATGACGAATGTGACCACAGCTTCGGGATTCGCAACCTTTATTATAACGGATAGTAAATTATTAAAAGAATTTGGTATTGTAGCATCAATTAATATTTTAGGGATTTTTGTCCTATCCCTACTTATTATCCCTATTGTGTATAGCTTCATGTCGCTTCCTAAAACCAAGCACTTGAAACATTTAAATAAAAAATGGATCGATGCCTTTGTGAGTTGGATGGAAGGCATTGTAAGAAAACAAAGAATATCGGTTTACATCACCTCTATTGCACTCTTAGTCCTTAGTATAATCGGTATTTATCAGATTGATATTTCTGGAAGTCCTATTGAAGACATGCCCAAGAACGCAGAATTTTTTAAGGACATTCGCTTTTTTGAAGAAGAATTCGATGGTATTATGCCCGTTGAAATTGTTATTGACACCAAAACCCCTAAAGGAGTTCTTAAACCTGCTACATTAAAACGTATAGATCGCCTTGGGCAAGCAGTAGATGAAATACCCGAACTATCGAAACCCGTTTCCATTGTGAATTTGGTTAAATATTCCAAACAAGCCTTTTATAACGGAATCCCAAAATACTATCAGCTTCCCACGAGTCAAGAAAACACGTTTATTATGGATGTTGCGCGCAAATCCTCGGACGATAGCGACCTTCTTAAAAGTTTTGTAGACAGTACTGGGCAAACGGCTAGAATGACCACTTTTATGCGCGATGTAAAAACCGAACGCATGGAAGAAATTGAGCGTACTTTATTGGAAAATATTACCAAAATATTCCCAAAAGAACGCTACACTGTGTATATGACAGGTAGTGCCTTGATATTTCTGAAAGGAACCAAATATCTAGTAAAAAACCTAATTATGTCATTAGCCTTGGCCATTGGGCTAATAGCCCTGTTCATGGCCTATTTGTTTCGTTCTTTTAGAATGATTATCATATCGTTGATCCCTAATTTACTACCCCTAATAGTTACGGCGGGCATTATGGGCTTTGTTGGAGTGCCAATTAAACCATCGACTATTTTGGTATTTAGTATTGCTTTTGGAATATCCGTGGACGACACCATACATTTTTTGGCCAAATACCGTCAAGAACTAACCGCCAGTAAATGGCGTATTGAAAAATCTGTTTATGCCGCATTGCGAGAAACGGGCGTAAGCATGTTCTATACCTCCATTGTTCTATTCTTTGGGTTCTCGGTTTTTGTTATTTCCAACTTTGGTGGGACAGTAGCCTTGGGTGCATTAGTTTCCGCAACATTACTTTTTGCAATGTTGGCTAATCTAATTTTATTACCGTCTCTATTGATTTCATTAGAACGCAGTATTTCGAACAAAGAAGTTCTTAAAAAGCCACAAATAGACATACTTCCGAAAGGGGAGGATGCGGACTAAATTACCATTTAAAAAGCGAGCCTTTTTAAGACAGCTCTAGATTATTTTTTATCAAAAAGCTATCTTTGAATTTTAATTTTCAATTGATAAAACATGCACTCAACTACTATAAAAGAATTACTTCAAGGAAAACAAATACTGCAGGAAGTCACCGTAAACGGTTGGGTACGGACTTTTAGAAGCAATCGGTTTATTGCCTTGAACGATGGATCTACGATAAACACAATCCAATGTGTAGTAGATTTCGAAAAAATCGATGAAGCTATCCTAAGACAAATTAATACTGGAGCTGCACTAGAAATCACAGGAACCTTGGTTGAGAGCCAAGGTCGTGGCCAATCCGTAGAAATCCAGGTGAACAAAATTAAGGTCCACGGTGCTTCAGATCCGGAAACCTACCCCATACAACCAAAAAAACATTCATTTGAATTTCTTAGGGAAAAAGCACATTTAAGAATACGGACCAATACATTTTCTGCAGTGATGCGTGTTAAATCTGCCTTAGCTTTTGCGATTCATAAGTATTTTACAGAGAATGGTTTTTACTATTTTCATGCGCCTATTATAACTGGTTCGGATGCGGAAGGTGCCGGAGAAATGTTTCGTGTAACTACCTTGGACGATAAAAATCCCCCATTAACGAATGAAGGCACGGTTGATTACAAACAAGATTTCTTTGGAAAGGAAACTAACTTGACCGTTTCGGGACAGCTAGAAGCAGAGGCCTATGCAATGGCTTTAGGTAAAGTTTACACATTTGGACCAACATTTAGAGCTGAAAATTCGAATACCGCAAGGCATTTAGCAGAATTCTGGATGATAGAACCGGAAATGGCCTTCTATGACCTACATGACAATATGGACCTTGCCGAAGATTTTATAAAAAACGTTATTAGCTATGCATTGGAAAACTGTAAAGAAGATCTGGAGTTTTTAGAACAGCGACTTTTGGACGAAGAAAAAAGTAAACCACAGGCCGAAAGAAGCGCTATGCCGCTATTAGAAAAATTAAAGTTTGTTACTGAAAATAACTTTAAAAGAGTAAGCTACACAGAAGCTATAGATATCTTAAAGAACAGCAAACCCAATAAGAAGAAAAAATTTCAATACCCTATACAAGAATGGGGTACGGATTTACAAAGTGAGCATGAACGCTACCTAGTTGAAAAACATTTCAACTGTCCAGTTATACTATTTGATTACCCGGCTAAAATAAAGGCGTTTTATATGCGTTTGAACGAAGACGGAAAAACTGTACGCGCTATGGATATTCTGTTTCCTGGAATTGGTGAAATAGTGGGTGGATCTCAACGTGAAGAACGTTTAGATGTACTTAAGGAAAAGATGGCAGCGTTGGATATTGACGAGAAAGAACTTTGGTGGTATCTGGATTTGCGTAAATTTGGAACAGCGGAACATAGCGGTTTTGGTTTAGGGTTTGAACGTCTAGTCCTTTTTGCTACAGGTATGGCTAATATCCGCGACGTCATACCGTTTCCTCGAACTCCGCAAAATGCAGAGTTTTAAATACATTTCGTTACTTTTATAGTGCCTACAAAAATCCTATGCTAAAACAACACTTACAGTTTAAACTATCTCAAAAGCTATCGCCTCAGCAAATCCAATTGATGAAGTTGATACAACTTCCTACGCAAGCGTTTGAACAGCGTTTAAAACAGGAGTTAGAGGAAAATCCAGCTTTGGAAAGCGGTAAAGAGGAATTGGAGAGTATAGACGATGAGTTCGAAGATGACTATGAAGAAAATGACAATGAAACCATTGAAACAGAGGATATAAATATTGATGATTACCTGAGTGACGATGAAATTCCAGATTATAGAACACAGGCAAATAATTACAGCTCGGATGATGAAGAAAAAAGTGTTCCTTATGCTGCCGGAACTTCCTTCAATCAATACTTATTAAATCAAATGAACACGGTCTACCTCAATGATGAGGAATGGGCAATTGCGGAATTTTTAGTTGGGAGTATCGATGAAAGTGGTTATATCCGTAGACCTATAAGTGATATTTTGGATGATCTTGCCTTTACCCAGAATATTTATACCGACGAAAAGACAATAGCACATATCCTTTCTATTGTTCAGGAGCTTGACCCACCAGGTGTAGGTGCTCGTTCGCTAGAGGAATGCTTAATGATTCAATTAAAACGGAAGGAAATAAGCCCCCCTATTGAACTTGCCATTGAAATTTTAAAAAAGTCTTTTGATCAGTTTTCAAAAAAACACTATCAGAAACTTATTCAAAAACATAATGTTGTCGAGGCAGAGTTGAAAGAAGCAATTTCTGAAATCGAAAAATTAAATCCAAAACCGGGTGGTTCATACTCTGGGAATAATAGAATTGTTGAACATGTAGTTCCAGATTTCTCCATACGGATTGTAGAAGGAGAATTGGAACTAAGTTTAAATGGCAGGAATGCGCCCGAGCTGCATGTATCAAGAGAATACAACAATATGCTTAAAGGGTATAAAGAATCACAGGACAAATCAAAATCCCAAAAGGATACCGTAATGTTCATTAAGCAGAAATTAGATGCGGCTAAATGGTTTATAGATGCTATTAGGCAACGACAGCAGACGTTGTTCGTTACAATGAACGCTATCATGCAATACCAAACAGAGTACTTTCTTTCCGGTGACGAGCGTAATTTAAGACCCATGATCTTAAAGGACATTGCGGACGAAATAAAAATGGACGTTTCAACAGTTTCTAGAGTGGCCAACAGTAAATACGTTGATACTCCTTACGGAACTAAATTAATAAAAGAGTACTTCTCCGAATCGATGAAAAACGAACAGGGAGAAGATGTTTCTACCAAAGAAATCAAAAAGATTCTGGAAACGGTCATTACTGATGAAGTAAAGAGAAAACCACTCACCGATGATAAATTGGCGGCTATTTTAAAAGAAAAGGGCTATCCAATTGCTAGGAGAACCGTAGCGAAATATCGTGAACAACTTGGTATTCCGGTTGCTCGTTTGCGAAAAGAAATTTAATGAGAGTATTTTTTACCTTTATATCCTACCTATTTCATCCTATATTTATCCCGGTCGGAGGTGCCGTAGCCTATTTTCTTATCACCCCAAAGCACACACCCCTTGAGGTACAAGTCGGTACTATTTTACCTATATTCATATTAACCGTAATTATACCCATTGTTACGTACCTCATTTTAAAAAATATTGGGGTAGTTCAGTCGGTTTTTCTAGCTGGAACCATAGAAAGAAGATACCCGGTAACGATACATCTTTTACTACTGTTAATGATCCTTTATAAAGTAATACCTAACAACTATATAAGTGAACTCTATTTTTACTTTGTTGGATTAGTAATAGCTTCATTTGCTAGCCTTCTACTATTGTTTTTAAATGTCAAGGCAAGTTTACACCTCGTAGGAGTTGGCGGGCTTCTAATGTACCTTATAAGCCTAAGTATTCACTTTGAAATTAATATTGTACTTGGGATAAGTTTATTTGTGGTAACAACAGGTCTCGTAACCTCTTCTAGGCTTTACCTAAAGGCACATACAAAACCAGAACTAGCCATTGGATTGTGTATTGGAATGCTTTCACAATTACTAACCATTAGGTATTGGTTATAGTATATAGAAGATTACCCCAACGCGTAATGGACTAAAACCTATGGATTGGTTATCTAACACTACTGCATCATTAAATAGGTTATTTAAAGCGTAATACACATGTATGTTAAACGTATTATAGCCAACATTGAGGGTAAGACCATATTGAAACCTGTTAACATCCGTATTATAAAAACCGCTATTCACTCCCTCAATAACTGATTTAGACCTAGCCCCTATAACGTATGCAGCCTTTACACCCGCATACAACCTCCAAAACCTATAATCATCTAATGTAGAATTTCGCCACCTAAACTCCAAAGGAAACTCGACAAGATGGGTTTCTAACTTACTTCGTTTAAATCCGGTTACATTCTCTGCAAGCGAGTACGAAATAGTAGTATTTGATTGGGTTGCCGTTAAGTTAGAATAATAGGTGTTTAACCCGAGGCCTAGACCAAGCCCCAATGCAGTTGTTCCCCTACTGTTTAATGGAATGTCCTTTATGGCTCCTACTTGAATACCATAAGATAAATTTCTTTGGGTTAGACCATCAGGAATATTTCGAACAAAATTATACGTAAAGCCAACATAAAACTGATCTTCTAGATACCGGGTACTAATAACATCACTTTCCTCAACAGCGACCTGCGCTACCGTTTGAAATACGGCAACCAGAAATAACCAAAACAACCATTTTCTCATACGCAATAAAGTTACTAAAATAAAAAACGCTCCAATGTTATTGGAACGTTTTCTAAAGTTTGAAAATATAAACTATCTACTGAAGATTCCTAAAGGCATCTCCCTCGTATGTGGTATAATTTACTTTAAGTGCATTCACTTTTCTTAACTCTTGCTTAATATCCGATATAATACCCATATTAGCGTTTTTATCAACTTTTAAAGCCGTTGTTAGTACATTTTGCAGTTCTTGGGCTTTCTTAGCTCTTTCCATCAAAATGTAATCCCCTACCTCAGATGGGCTAGAAAACTTATCATTCAACTGTATTTTGGGCTCCGTTCCAAAAACCTTCTCATATTCTTTCGTAGGCTTGCCCACATAGATGTAAATAACCCTATCCTTTTTTTCCAGCTTTTTAATTTCACTAGCATTTGGAAGAATGTTATCTACCTTTAAGGAACTGTCCTTCATAACGGTTACCGTCATAAAAAAGAACAAAAGCATAAATACAATGTCCGGAAGAGATGCGGTAGATACCGCTGGTACTTCACCATCTTTTTTCTTTGCAAATTTTGACATAGTCTTTAATTTTTTGTTTCGTTAGTTAGCGGAAGTCTCTGCTTCGGATAGTTTTTGCGGAAATAATTCTTGAATACGTTTTACCTTCTCCTTTAGCTCTTCCTTCACATCGTCAGAGGTTTCAGGATTCAAATATTCGGCTTCCATATCTACAAAATTCTTTTTGTACAAACGCATTGCCTCCCTATTCCTAAGGTCATTATACGCTCCTACTAATTCGTTCTGCACGGTTATGTAAGTACTATATTCGGTTTCCCTGTCATTCTTCAATGAAATAATCGCCTTAGTAGGATTATCCGATGAAGATGCATCTCTAGAACCCTTACAATAGTTACAATAATCCGGAGTACCCGAAGGTGCACCACCATTATCCAAAAAGGCCATTGCCTTTTCCCTAAGGTTCTTTATTTCAATTAATTCATCTTCAACCAAAAGCTGTCCATTTCTGTTTATGTTTACAGTAAATATATTCTTTTGTTTGATAATTGGTGGATCCTCTGTTGGCGGCTCCCAAGGTGGTAACATTCGATCCAAACCTGCATCTGTCTCTATGGTAGTAGTTACCAAGAAAAAAATCAGCAGTAGGAAAGCTATATCCGCCATGGAACCGGCACTTACTTCTGGTGCTCCTGCTCTTCTAGCCATAATTATCTATTTATTTATTTACTGAACATGTTTTTAACCGCTGGTATAATTAATGACGCTACCGCGATAATAGTAAGGATGAAAAAAACATTTAATCCCATTCCAATATTTTTCACAGTACCTTCATCAGACATTGCTAAAAACTCGGGAGCCACATCAGTTCCGCTTGATAAAACATACGAAATGATAACGACCAAAACAAAACCACCTACTACGAAAAGTGTCTTCTTCAAACCCTGAGGGTTAGAAAACAAACTCTTCAACGTAAACAGCACACTAACCACTATAGCAACACCTAGTAATAGGTAAGTAATGATGAACATAGCGTTCATCGCACCACTTTGAGCTGCCTCTGCGGCTGGCATATCCCTCTCAGGAAGCATAAACCAAAGCACCGCACCAATTAAGCCTATCGCTATCAATGCTATTTTTACAATTTTTTGCATAATATTTTAGGTATTAAAAGGTGAAACTTATTTCTTATGATCTACCAACATATCAATTAACGTGATAGAAGAATCTTCCATATCGTTAACGATGCTGTCAATCTTGGCAATGATATAATTATAAAATATCTGTAATATGATTGCAGTAATAAGACCAAATACCGTTGTTAAAAGTGCTACTTGAATATCTCCGGCAATAAGTGATGCACTTAGGTTACCAACTGCCGCAATTTTTTGGAACGCCTGAATCATACCGATTACCGTACCCATGAAACCAAGCATTGGTGCAATAGCAATAAACAAAGACAACCAAGAAACATTTTTCTCCAACTGGCCCATTTGAACACCACCGTAAGCAACTACCGCCTTTTCTGCAGACTCAACGCTCTCACCTGCTCTATCCAATCCTTGATAGTAAATGGAAGCAACTGGTCCTTTTGTATTTCTACATACTTCTTTAGCTGCCTCAACACCACCGGATGCCAAAGCATCTTCTACTTGTTGCTTTAATTTGGAACTGTTGGTACTAGCCATGTTCAAATAGATAATTCTTTCAATAGCAACCGCTAGACCTAGTATCAAACATAAAAGTACAATACCCATAAAACCAGCACCACCAGTAATGAACATTTCTTTTAAAACTTGGGTAAATCCTTTATCAGCTTCCGGAGCTGCATCTTGAACTACTAGCACTACTGCTGCTACTTTTGCACTTACCATATTTGTACCTGCTACAAATGCCCCAGCGACTGCTAGGCTTGGGAATAATTTTTTCATTTTTTCAAACTTAAATTAGTTAGTTAATAGGGTTAAAGATAAAAAAAAAACAATATAAAAAAAGTAAAACTTATAATTGCAGAGAGGAAGGGATTCGAACCCTCGATACCCTTTTGGAGTATACACACTTTCCAGGCGTGCGCCTTCGACCACTCGGCCACCTCTCTAATTTCCCCTTTTTAAAGGATGGGCAAATAACAAAAAAATTATTAGTTAATAAAATTAAACCCGTTAATTTTAATTCATTTCTCCGCGGAGGGAAGTTTCAAAAACGGTTTTAAATAATTCTGAGGATACACCAGCTCCTAACATATACATAACCTTAGTAATTGCTGCCTCTGTCGTAATATCCTTACCGTTAATTACTTGCATTTTTTTTAATGCCGTACTGGTTTCATATTGCCCCATCATAACACTACCACCAGAGCATTGTGTCACATTAATTATATGAATATCCCTGCTTATTGCCCTTTTTAATAAATCTAAAAATAATTTATCTGTAGGAGCATTTCCAGACCCATAGGTTTCTAAAACAAGTGCTTTTAATCCTTTTGTATTCAGAATACTTTCCAAAACCAACAGATTCATTCCTGGAAATAATTTAACCACGGCCACATTTTCATCCATAACTTTATGAACAACTACTTTTTTTTTCGAGGTATGTGGTAATAGATACTCCCTAAATACCTTTAAGTGGACTCCGGATTCTACTAAATGAGGATGATTTAATGAAGCAAAAGCCTGAAAATGCTCTGCATTTATTTTCGTAGTTCTATTACCTCGATACAACTTATACTCAAAATAAAGGCCTACCTCCCGTACAACTGGCTTACCTTTATCGTGTAACGATGCAATCTGAATAGACGTAATCAAATTCTCCTTCGCATCGGTTCGTAAATCACCAATAGGCAATTGCGAGCCAGTAAGTATCACCGGCTTACTTAAGTTCTCCAATAAAAAACTTAGTGCCGATGCCGTATAACTCATAGTATCACTTCCATGTAATACTACAAAACCATCATAGGCATCGTACTCTTCTTCGATAATACCCGCAATTCGAATCCAATCCTTTGGATGCATATCGGAGGAATCTATCGGAGCATCAAAGGAAATAGTATTTATTTCACATTCCAATTGATTTAACTCAGGTATGTTTTTTAATAATTTTTTGAAATTAAAAGCTTTTAACGCACCTGAACCATAATCCATGACCATACCAATTGTACCGCCCGTGTAAATCAACAAGATCTTTGTTTTAACCGCTCCCATATACCAATCTAAATTATTCCGTTAAATACCAAATACGCTTTTTGAATTTTCTGTAGTAATTTCAGCCACCTGTTCCAAACTCAGCCGATAGATGTCGGCTAGTTTCTCCAATATGTTCAAAATAAATACAGGTTCATTTCGCTTTCCCCTGTGCGGAGAAGGAGCTAAATAAGGAGCATCCGTTTCGAGCACAATTTGCCCTAGCGCTATTTTATGAAGAAATTTATCGATCTTACCATTCTTAAAAGTGACTACTCCCCCTATACCTAATTTCATGTTATAGGAAATGGCTTTTTCCGCCTGTTCCAAAGTACCGGTAAAACAATGGAAAATACCCCGTAAATCATCACCCTTTTCCGTCTCAAGAATTTCGAAAATCTCATCAAAAGCATCCCTACAATGTATAATAATCGGTAATCTATGTTTTTTAGCCAATCCGATTTGACTTTTAAAAGCTTCTTGTTGCTCCGTTAAAAAAGTTTTATCCCAATAAAGATCAATACCAATCTCTCCGATAGCTACAAAGGAATGTAAGGCCAACATTTCCTTTACGTGTGCCAACTCTTCCTTATAATTCTGTTTTACGTGAGTGGGGTGCAGTCCAGCCATAAGGAACACATTATCTGGGTAAGAATTCTTTAAATCCATCATACGCTCTGTGTAAGAGGCATCTATTGCAGGAATAAAGAAACGCTCTACCCCATTAGCCATTGCCAAGGCAATAACCTCGTTCCTGTCAGCATCAAACGCCTCACTATATAAGTGGGCATGTGTATCGGTAATATTCATAGGACAAAAATAGGCTTATCTTTGGAAACTTAAACTTAACTGCAGGCTTCGATAAACCTTAATCTATTTACCAAAACTCCAAACCATTAGTTCTACCATGTCAAAACTCAAGAAATTTATAAAGAAAGAAAAGTACGTTACTGCACCGTTAAAAGTAACAGCTACTAATCATTTAGAAATAAAGGCAAGGATAAATGGCGTTAAAGGCAACTTCATTTTGGACACCGGAGCTTCGAATACATGCATAGGATTCGATAAAGCTACCCATTTTAAACTCACCTCAAAGGTATCTGATGTAAAAGCAGCAGGAGCAGGAGCTACCGATATGGAAACACACATTTCTTCTAAAAATAAGATTGAAATAGGAAAGTGGAAAAATAAAAAACTCAAAATTGTATTGTTTGATTTAACACATGTTAACCAAGCCCTAGAAGCTCATAATGTTCCCAAGGTAGATGGCATCATTGGCGCAGATGTACTAAAACAAACTAGAGCAATTATTGACTACGATGCAAAATATGTTTATTTAAAAATGAAAAAATAAGACCTAAAAGACTAGCCCAAAGGTGATTTGAACGACTATTATATTTTCAACAACGAGTATTCTTTTACAACAAACATAATTAAGCGCTATTTGTAAAAAAATCATCCCCAATGAAATTTTTTACACCTACACCTACACTGCTACTTTGCGTAGCCTCTTTATTTTTTTCCTGTGCTGCTGACAACGACCTGTATCAGGAAATATCCCGGGAAGAGCCGCTAAAAGAACAAATTAAGTCCGTGACCAATATTACCACCCTATTGCTACCTGATACTAGTATTTCGGACATCCCTAACGATCCTAAAAATCCTATCACCCAAGAAAAAATTGCATTGGGTAAACTACTCTTCCATGAAACAGGAATTGGCATGGCCCCTAAAAATGAGATTGGAGCTAAAACATACTCCTGTGCTAGTTGTCATCATGCAAAAGCTGGTTTTCAAAGCGGCATGAAACAAGGAATAGGTGAAGGCGGATTTGGATTTGGACTTCTTGGAGAAATGAGAAAGATAGATCCTGACTACGAACCCACAATGATTGATGTTCAACCCATAAGGTCTCCGAGTATCCTAAATGTTGCTTACCAAGACGTAATGCTTTGGAACGGTCAGTTTGGAGCTACAAAGACAAATGCCGGAACGGAAGCAGAATGGACAGCAGGTACTCCAAAAGAAACCAATGCGCTGGGGTTTGAAGGTGTAGAAATCCAAGCCATTGCGGGACTGGGAGTTCACCGCTTAAAAATTGACCCGGAAATGATTGCGAACGGACCTTATAAACGCCTGTTTGATAGTGCATTCCCTCAAATTCCTTTAGAAGAACGTTATTCAAACCTGAATGCAGGATTAGCTATCGCCGCTTACGAGCGTACGGTCGTTGCCTCCGAAGCTCCTTTTCAAAAATGGCTTAAGGGTGATGAAACAGCAATGGACGAGAATCAAAAAAAGGGAGCCATGTTGTTTTTTGGCAAAGGACAGTGTTATAGCTGCCATTCTGGACCTGGAATGAACGGCATGAGTTTCCATGCCTTGGGAATGAAAGACCTTAGCGGCGAAGACATTCACCTAGAACCTGTAATGAACGACAAACTTGGAAGAGGAGCCTTTACCAAAAATCCAGATGATAATTACGCATTTAAGACACCAACATTATATAACTTGAAAGGACTACGGTTTTTAGGGCATGGTGGTAGTTTTAGCTCCGTACGTGAAGTCATTGAATACAAAAACCAAGCAGTTGCCGAGAACACAGAGGTTCCCGAAGAAAATTTAGACCCTTCTTTCATCCCCTTAGGACTTACAGAAAGTGAGATAGACCAATTGACCGACTTTGTAGAACTAAGCCTTTATGATGATAATTTAACGCGATACGTACCGGAAATCCTACCAACCGGGGCATGTTTTCCAAACGCAGACCAACAATCCAGGGAAGATATGGATTGTCAATAATTTGACGTTCTTAGGGACTCACGATAAACAAAAAATGCGGAAAGCTTTACTTTCCGCATTTTTTTTCTTTATTCTTAATCACTAAAGCTCCAACGCTTTTTTGATATTACCATGCATTAATAATTCCTCAGGATTTTCTAAAGCCTCTTTTACGGCAACCAAAAACCCTACGGATTCCTTACCATCTATTATACGATGGTCATAGGATAGCGCAACATACATAATAGGTGCAATTGCAATTGCACCATCTTTTACTACTGGTCGCTCTACAATGTTATGCATTCCCAAAATAGCGCTCTGTGGTGGATTTATTATCGGCGTAGACAACATCGAGCCAAATACCCCTCCATTGGTAATGGTGAACGTTCCACCAGTCATTTCATCTACCGTAATTTCGCCCTCACGAGCTCTAATCGCCAATCGTTTCACCTCAGCTTCAACACCTCTAAAACTTAAGTTCTCGGCATTTCGTATTACAGGCACCATTAATCCTTTAGGACCTGATACTGCTATACTGATATCACAAAAATCATAAGACAGCATTTCTTTACCATCTATCATTGAATTTACGGAAGGATACATTTCCAAAGCCCTTACTACGGCCAAAGTAAAAAAGGACATAAACCCAAGACCAACGCCGTGCTTTTCCTTGAACAACTCTTTATACTCTGATCTCAAGGAGAAAATAGGCGACATATCTACTTCGTTAAAGGTAGTAAGCATCGCAGTTTCATTCTTTACCATAACCAAACGTTCTGCGACTTTTCTACGCAACATAGATAGCTTTGTCCTGCTTTCGCCCCGGCTTCCTCCAGTTACAGGGGTACCCATTGAAGGAGAGGCTTTTACGGCGTCATCCTTTGTGATCCGACCATCTCTTCCAGTACCTTTTACAGCTGATGCAGCTACTCCTTTCTCATCCAATATTTTCTTCGCTGCCGGTGAAGCACTCCCTGTAGCATAAGACGTTTTAACCTCCGGGGCTTTCTCTTCTTTTGTTTTAGCAACAACCCCTATCTCTTTTTTAAGGGCCTCCACTTTCGCATCACCGCTTCCCGCAGGCTTAGTGGCACCTGTATCTATTAAACATACAACTGCACCAACGGCAACAGCATCCCCTACTTCTGCTTTTAAGCTTATGATACCACTTTCCTCCGCTGGCAGCTCCAAAGTTGCCTTATCCGAATCCACTTCAGCTATGGCTTGGTCTTTTTCAACATAATCACCATCTT
The DNA here is from genome assembly GCA_964353165.1 of uncultured Maribacter sp. GTDB lineage: Bacteria > Bacteroidota > Bacteroidia > Flavobacteriales > Flavobacteriaceae > Maribacter. Next base: position 13,190 of record CAYGUY010000002.1, on the reverse strand, counting down.
CTACCAACCATTCTGCAATCTCTACCTCTGTGATGGATTCTCCCGGAGAGGGAACTTTCATTTCTAGAATCATTCTTTCTATAATTTGATATTTTACTACTTATTTTTAGGCTTTGTCATATTGTCCTTGGTCTTGTCAAAGACATAATCTATCACTTGTTGATGCCGGGCTTTAGACCTTACGGAACTTCCAGCGGCAGGAGCTGCATAAAAGCGTCTGGAAGCTACCCTAAATTTTTGCGCTTCACTATAATGCATCATAATATGGCTCCATGCACCCATATTTCTTGGCTCTTCTTGCGCCCATACTACATCGGTCGCATTTTTATATTTCTTGGTAAGTGCTATCATTTGATTCTCGGGCAACGGAAACAATTGCTCTACGCGTACCAAGGCCACGTCGTTTCGTTTAAGTTGCTCACGCTCTGCCAATAAATCATAATAAAACTTCCCAGTACAAAATACCAAACTTTTAACTTTTTTCACATCGGCTTGAGTATCGTCCAATACTTCTTGAAAACTTCCATTCACTAAATCGTTTACCGTTGAAATTGCTTTTGGATGTCTCAATAAACTTTTAGGCGTAAAGATGATCAATGGCTTTCTAAAATTGACCTTCATCTGTCTTCTAAGGATATGAAACATCTGTCCCGGTGTTGTGACATCGGCAATATACATATTGTCCCTTGCACAAAGCTGCAGGTACCTTTCCATTCTGGCAGAGGAATGTTCCGCTCCTTGGCCTTCGTAACCATGTGGAAGCAACATAACCAAACCGTTTTGTAATTTCCACTTATCTTCCGCCGCAGAAATATATTGGTCTATCATAATCTGGGCACCATTACTAAAATCCCCAAACTGAGCTTCCCATATGGTTAAGGTATTAGGGCTTGCCATAGCATAGCCATAATCAAAACCTACTACCGCATATTCCGAGAGTAAAGAATTATAAATCTGGAATTTTCCTTGATTCTCGGAAATATGATTCAGCAATAAAACTTCTTCCTCGCTTTCCTCTACTTTCATGACCGCATGACGGTGAGAAAACGTACCTCTTTCGACGTCCTGTCCGGACATCCGCACGCCATAGCCCTCTTGCAATAAAGTTCCATAGGCCAAAAGTTCGCCCATTGCCCAATCCAACGTATCGGTCTCAAAGTACATTTTCCTCCGGTCGTTGACCAACTTTTCTACTTTACGAAGAAATTTTTTATCCTTAGGCAATTGTGTAATGACCTCAGCAACAGCGTTTAGTTTATCTTTTTCATACGTGGTATCCGCTTTCTCCATCATCTCCCACTCACGAACGTTAGAAAATCCTTTCCACTCGTCGGCCATGAACGGTGTGATTTCCGTTTTGTCCTCTTTTCTGGAGTCTTCTAATTTTTCTTCTAAAGCCTCTTTGTATTCGTGTTCCAATTCCGCAACGTAACCATTATTAATGATTCCTTCTGCAATTAACCGTTCTGCATAAATATCTCTTGGATTCTTATGTTTAGCTATTGCTTTATACAGTTTAGGTTGCGTAAATCTAGGCTCATCACCCTCGTTGTGCCCGTATTTTCTATAACCCAACAAATCGATAAATACATCACATTCAAAACGCATTCGGTATTCCAAAGCAAACAGCGATGCATGAACAACAGCTTCTGCATCATCCGAATTCACATGAAGAACCGGGCTTAAAGTCACCTTTGCCACATCAGTACAATATGTAGATGACCTCGCATCTAAATAATTAGTTGTAAAACCTATTTGATTGTTTACTACTATATGTATAGTACCTCCTGTTTTATAACCATCCAAATTAGCCATCTGAACTACCTCATAAACTACACCTTGCCCTGCAATGGCAGCGTCTCCATGCACTACAATTGGTAACACTTTAGAGAAGTCTTCATGAAAATGGGCGTCCTGCTTGGCCCTTGCTATACCTTCAACAACAGCACCCACGGTCTCTAAGTGAGATGGGTTTGGGGCGATATTCATTTTGATTTTATTACCGTTATCGGACATGCGATCAGATGTCCACCCTAAATGATACTTAACATCACCATCAAAAATCTCCTGTTCGTAATCCTTACCATCGAACTCACTGAAAATATCCTTTGCAGATTTGCCAAAAATATTGGTAAGCACGTTTAACCTACCCCTATGGGCCATACCCATTACAAATTGCTCAACCCCCATCTCCGCTGCACGTTCTACTATGGCATCCAATCCAGGTATCAAGGATTCATTACCTTCTAAGGAAAAACGCTTTTGACCAACGTACTTTGTGTGTAAAAACCCCTCAAAAGAAACTGCTTGATTTAGTTTTTTAAGTATATGCTTTTTCCGATCAGATCCAAAACTAGGATGGTTATCGTTAACATTGATCCAATCCTGTATCCATTTAACACGATCTGGTTTCCTAATATACATATACTCTACCCCAATAGCATCGCAATAAATACTGGTTAAATGTGTAATGATTTCCTGGAGCGTACTTGGACCAATCCCAATAATATCACCAGCGTTGAAGACCGTCTGTAAATCTGTCTTGGTAAGACCAAAATTCTCAATTTCTAGAGTGGGCACGTATTGCCTTCTATCCCTAACAGGGTTTGTTTTGGTAAATAAATGACCCCTACTACGATACCCATCTATTAAGCGTATCACCTGAAATTCTTTCTGAAGGGATTCCGGCATCTCCACCTGATTCCCATTAACCATTGAGGTTACTCGCTCATCACTAAAACTCAGCTCCTCCCCAGCGCTTTCCATACCAAAATCGAAACCTTGAAAAAAGGCTCTCCAGCTTGGCTCAACACTATCGGGATTTACTAAATACTTCTCGTATAGCTCAGAAAAAAAAGAGGTATGCGCTGCATTTAAAAAGGAATATTTATCCATGAATTACTTTCTGTATCTTTAGAATAAATTTCATCAAAAATACAACATTTACAATATTTAAAGGAAAGTTCTTATCTAATATTCTTAAAAATGAAAGTTTCTCGAAAAAACCCTTCAAATCAACTCAAAAATTATTTTTTCGTTTTCTCAAGTATCCTTCTGTTTCATTTTTCTCGAGCACAATACACAACAGGACAGGGTGTTTTTTGGGAACAAGTTCGCTATGGCGGTGGAATCGGATTAGGATTCTTTAACGGCAATATTAACGCGTCGGTTTCACCAAGTGCTATTTACCCCGTAAGCGATGCATTTGCAACAGGATTAAGTTTAAATGTGAATTACGCCAAGTTTAACGATGCCAAATTTTTGGCCTATGGAGGTAGTCTTATCTCGCTCTACAATCCCATTCCACAACTACAACTATCGGCAGAGCTGGAACAGTTGCGGGTAAATAGAACTTTTGGTTCCGGCATCAATCGGTTAGAAGAAAATTACTGGTCTCCGGCACTATTTATGGGACTTGGTTATACTACTAGAAATGTTACCATGGGACTTCGCTACAATGTACTGTTCGATGAAAACGACAGTATTTACGCAGACGCCCTAATGCCCTTTGTTAGATTCTTCTTTTAAGTGTTATCCAACTTGATTTCTCTAAAACAAAAAAGTCTGTCTTTATTACATCGTAAAAACCCTTTAAATACCATTTATAAATACTCAATCTTTGTCCCTATATCTTTGCTTTGATTCTACTTTTTGAAGTTCTCTTTTAAGGATAAGAAAAGTGACCTGTCCTGCAATATCCACAGTGTCCGTTAACTTCAATTCTTTAAATACGCGTTCCGGAATATCTACTGCGTACATTAAGTTCAAATAATCAGAAAAACGTTCCATTAACAACACATATAATTTCTCCCTAATAACTATTTGAAGTTCTTTTGGCTCCGGTACCTCATCTAAATCAATCGTAAGATTTACCCTAATGAAATCCTTTTTAATCTGCGTTACCAAAGCACAGTACAATCCTTGGTTCGTAGCATAGGTCAATACACCTGTACTATTCAAAAAATAAGGATTTTCCATTTTAAATTACGCTAATTCCTTTACTTATTGCTTATGCACCACCCCGTTTTTCATCACAAAGCTTACAGATTCTAAGGTCCTGACATTGTTCACCGGATTTTCGTCCACTGCAACAATATCTGCTAAATAACCGGACTTTAAAATTCCAAGTTCGTTTTCCATTCCCAATAGTTTGGCTGGCGTTGTCATGGCCGACTGTAATGCTGCTACAACTGGCATACCAGCTTCGTGCATATATGTGAATTCTTTACCGTTATCGCCATGAGGAGAAACACCGGCATCGGTTCCGAATGCGATTGGCACGCCTTTTTCATACGCCCGTTTAAAATTCTTTTCACTTACAGGCCCTATTTCTTTTGCTTTTATAGCCACAACCGCAGGAAGGTAATTAGGGATTTCAGCCATGGCAGCAGCAGCCTTACCTGCAGATATGGTAGGAACTAAATAGGTATTGTACTTAATCATCAAATCCATAGTAGGCTCTTCCATTAAGGTGCCATGTTCAATCGTGTTTATACCTGCAATAATTGCTCTTCGCATACCTTCATCTCCATGAGCATGGGCAGCGGTGAGCATCCCGTAGTCCTTAGCGGTTTCTACTATCGCTTTTAACTCTTCTATGGTAAATTGAGGGTTTTGACCATTTTTAGCAACGCTCATTACCCCGCCTGTTGCCGTTATCTTTATTACATCAGCACCATTTTTATAACGTTGACGCACTGCTTTTCGTGCATCTTCAGGTGAATTAACCACTCCTTCCTTAGGTCCAGGATCATGCATCAATTCGCTCCTTACTCCATTAGTAGGGTCCGCATGGCCACCCGTTGTGGCGATAGCCTTTCCTGCAGTAAAAATCCTAGGCCCTACTACAACACCCTTATTAATTGCTTTCGCTAAGGCAATGTTCACTCCAGAACCTCCTAAATCCCGAACCGCCGTAAAACCGGCCATAAGCGTTCGTCTTGCATACACTGTGGACTGAAAGGCTACATCCACATCGTTCTTGGTAAATCGATCTAAATATCTGGAAGGGCTCGATTCACCCTCAATATGAACATGCATATCTATAAAACCGGGAAGCACGGTTTTTGAGCGTAAGTCTACCACAGTATCGGCATCCGTACCGGACACAAATCCTTTTTCTATACTTTTTATTTTGTCTCCAGAGACTACTATGGTGCATTCACTTAAAAAGGTTCCTTTTTCGGAATCGAATAGTTCACCACATTGTAAATAGGTGTCTTGGGCAAAAGCCTGCGCTAAACATAGCACAAGCATCAAAAATGTAATCCTGTTTTTCATCTTAGTTTAATTTTTTTATTGATTTTGGTTTGGTTTTTTTAAGTTCCGTTGACCTGCTAATTTAAAGTTTGGTCCAAATACCTGATTTTATTTTTGTTTACATTTGAAGTGCTTAAACCTTCTTAACAGTATAGATTCAAAAAGAGGAAGAAATATACGTTATTTCTTCCTCTTAGTCAATTACATTGAATGTTGGTTTATTTCCTGATCTTCTGCTCCCAGACCCAGGCAGAATTCATAGCCTCGTCCAAACTGTATTCAGATTTCCACCCCAATACTTCATTAGCCTTGGTAGTATCGGCATACGCCGTTGTAATATCACCAGCACGCCTATCTACTATTTTGTAGTTTAATTTCTTTCCTGAAACTCTTTCAAAACTCTGAATGGCCTCCAAAACGCTACTTCCAGTTCCAGTACCTACATTGAATACTTCATAATTTTGAACATTCTTGCCTTCAAGTAATCTTTCCAAGGCAACTACATGGGCTTTTGCCAAATCTACAACGTAAATATAATCACGGATACAGGTACCGTCCGCCGTTGGATAGTCGTCTCCAAAAACGGATAGCTGTGCTCGAAGACCAATACCAGTTTGTGTAATGAAAGGAATTAGATTTTGTGGCACACCTACGGGAAGCTCTCCAATCTCAGCGCTTGGATGCGCACCCATAGGATTAAAATATCGTAATGCTATAGCATTCAATGATGGGGTCACCTTACAAGTATCTGCAATAATTTCTTCTCCCATTTGTTTTGTGTTACCATACGGCGATTCTGCAACTTTTACTGGAGCGTCCTCGGTAATTGGCATTTTATCGGCCTGACCGTAAACCGTACAAGAAGAACTAAAAATAAAACTTGCTTTATTCTTTTTACAAAGTTCCTTTAGGATATAAACTAAAGTTCCAATGTTATTTTCATAATATAATAAAGGCTTCTCAACACTCTCACCAACGGCTTTTGATGCCGCAAAGTGAATAACGCCTTCGATATCGGAATTCCTTTTGAAAAAATCTACGACCTTATCCCGTTCCTTTAAGTCCAATTTTTCAAAAACAGGTCGCTTGCCCGTTATGGCTTCTATGCCTTCGAGTACCTTTTCATCGGAATTGGAGCAGTCGTCTATAATTACAACCTCAAAGCCTTTTTGCTGTAATTCTACTACGGTATGCGAACCAATAAATCCTATACCGCCGGTAACCAGAATTTTTTTCATGTATCTGTATTTGGATTGATTTTCATCAAATCTACTGAAATATATAGGTTAGGCTTCCAAAAACCCGATGACCATGGTAGTAATATGGTTAATTTGTTCATCATCCAACTCTGTGTGCATTGGCAATGAAATTACTTCGTTCACCAATTGATTTGTCACCGGAAAATCAATTTCCTTGTAGCGTTCGTCCAAATATGCCTTTTGCTTATGCAATGGAATAGGATAATAGATTCCGCAAGGTATTCCGTTTTCGTTCAAATACGCTACTAGTGCATCTCGCTTTCCGTTTGTTATACGTAATGTATATTGATGAAAAACATGACAATCGCAGGTATCACAAATTCCCTCACAACCATTTACTGTTTTGGGCACGACAACATCGGTTCTATTTTTGAACGCAGCGGAATATTTTCTTGCTGCCATTCTCCTTGCATCACAATACCCATTAAGTTTAGGCAACTTAGCTCGTAACACTGCCGCCTGTATGGAATCCAATCTAGAATTGACCCCTACCACATCGTGATGGTATCTCTCATACATCCCATGGTTGACTACACCTCTTAGCGTGTGCGCCAATGCATCATCATTGGTGAAAATCGCACCCCCATCACCATAACATCCTAAATTTTTAGAAGGAAAAAAAGAGGTTGCACCCACATGCCCTATGGTACCGGCCATTTGTTTTTGTCCATTTTTGGACAAAAACTTTGCTCCAATAGCTTGGGCATTATCCTCAATGACGTAAAGATTATGCTTTTCAGCAAGTGACAATATGGCATCCATGTCTGCACATTGACCAAATAAATGGACGGGCACTATCGCCTTGGTTCTTGGTGTTATAGCACGTTCTATAGCGGCAATATCTATATTGAACGTATCTGCATCAACGTCTACCAAAACCGGGGTCAACTGAAGCAACGCGATTACCTCAACTGTAGCAGCAAAGGTAAAGTCGGCCGTAATGACCTCATCACCAGGCTTAAGGCCTAATCCCATCATGGCTATCTGTAATGCATCGGTACCATTAGCACAAGGGATTACGTGTTTCACGTTTAGATAGGTCTCCAAATCTTTTTGAAACGCATGAACTTCTGGGCCATTAATAAACGTTGACGTTTCTAAAATTTCTGCAATAGATGCGTTTACCTGCTCCTTAATTTCCTGGTATTGACCTCCAAGGTCTACCATTTGTATTTTTTTCATTCTTTGATATTAGCTCCTTTTACACAAAAATACGAAACGCTCGACACTAATTTTATCCAAAGAAATGTAATTTAGCCACAAATAGTTTCTTTTGAGCGGCATATACAATCTCCTGATTTTAGCTTCATGGTCTATCTTACGATTGCTAGCACATGTGAATCCTAAACTTTCACTTTTTGTGAAGGGAAGGGAACAAACCCTAGAAACTTTAAAAAAACATATCTCCAGTGCTGATAATGTTATTTGGTTACACGCTGCGTCCTTGGGCGAGTATGAGCAGGGACTTCCTATTTTAGAGCGATTAAAATTCACCTATCCAAATCATAAACTACTTTTAACCTTTTTTTCTCCTTCGGGGTTCGAGGTAAAGAAAAATACACTGGCTGCCGATGTGGTCACGTATTTACCTATGGATACCAAAAAGAACGTTAACGAGTTTCTTGATGTTGTTAACCCTAAATTGGTGCTATTCATTAAATACGAAATATGGCCCAACTATTTAAAAGCACTTAACACCAGACATGTACCAACACTCCTAGTGTCTGCCATATTTAAAAAAGAACAGATTTATTTTAAATGGTATGGAGGATTTATGCGAAACTCCTTAAAGGCGTTCGATAAATTTTACGTGCAAGACGAGAACTCCAAGTCCCTTTTAAGCACAATAGGACTAGAACATTGTGATGTAACCGGAGATACAAGATTCGACAGGGTTTCTAAAATTTTGGATGCTAATAATGGCTTGGAGTTCATGGATATGTTTCACACCAAGTCCCATTGTTTCATTGCAGGAAGCACATGGCCTGAAGACGAAAAACTACTCGTTGGTTATATTAACAAGAGTCCTTCGACCATGAAATTTGTTTTGGCGCCACACAACATCAAAAAAGAACATAGCACTCGCCTAAAAGCTTCCATTACCAAAGCTACGTTGCTGTACACTGAAATTGATGGCCAAAATCTGACCGATACACAGGTACTAATTATAGATACCGTTGGCATATTGACTAAAATTTACAGCTACGCAACGATCGCTTATGTGGGTGGTGGTTTCGCGTCTGGACTACACAACACCTTAGAACCTGCTGTTTTTGGAATACCTGTTTTAATAGGCCCCAAATACAATGGATTCAAAGAGGCGGAAGATTTAGTTGCCCTAGGGGGAATTATCTCCATCAACACACAAGAAGAGCTTACCCAAAAAATAACCGAATTTTCTGAAAGCACAGACATAGTCGAAAGTTTAGGGGAAATAAACTCCAACTATATTTCTAAGAATACAGGAGCAAGCGCTAAAATTTTGAATGACATTACAAAGCTGCTTGAATACTAAAATATTCGTTACTTTCATCCCATTGGTGCTTCCATCGCATATGGTATGCTTTATTTCTTAAAACCTAGCGTTTGTATTTTTTACCTAGTCCTATTAAAATAGAGGGAATCGGTAAAGCCAAAACAATTAAGAAGCTACACCCTTACAACGTACCCCAAAAACATTCCAACTAACTTATTGTTAGTCTAGTATAGTTAGTTTGTTATAATAAATTTGAAAATCACCACTTAATTTACTACCTTCAGAAGCGTCCATTGGTCTATTTAATTTATCGACAAAACGAAGGATGGTCCATCATTAAAAGGGTGTTTTTGACTTTTTATCGATTTATATCCCCTTTTGACACTGCTTTATACAATATTATATACATTGAAAACCATAACACACAACACTATATGATTATGGAACAAGAAGTTACATCAGGAATAAAAATATTAAATGGTTTTTTGCGGATTATGGTCGCTTGCCTAGTTGTTATTTTGGCAGCAATACCCTTAGCTTTCATTTTAGATTGGTTAGGAATATTATAGATGCTTTCTATATCCTATAACAGATTCTTAGGACAAGATCATTTAAGCTACCGTCTACACTATTCGGATTTTGACCCTGTTAGTTGAGATATTCTAAAAGTATCGAAAAATCAAATGCTCAAAAGGCTGTTGATGCTTAGCGTATAAGCAAATAATTGATCAAAATCATAAGGTCCTAAGGAAGAAAATCTGCGATGCTAAGATTGATTAAAATTCGATATAAAGCGCTATTTGAACGATGAAATACTCTTTTTTAAAAAATCAGACCACATAACATCAGGTTTTAGCACCGTATTGGTAGGATTTTACAACATAAATAATGTATTGGCGGATATATTGGATACATTGGTCTCATATAACTTTAAAGTAGGTAATGTTATGAACCATTTATCATTTAAGACTGGGGTAGATTCTTATCTATCTGTACTTGTAGTTGCAATGCACGCCTTTTTGGCTGTAGTAGCAGTTGGAACTTTATTGTCTCTTGTTGGGGCAATTTAACCTTTAAAATATTTTTATAGGTGAAATTTTACGTTAATAGTGAAGCCCCTTTTTTGAGGGGCTTCATTTTTTACAACAATAATAGTAAATACGTGTTGGTCGAAATCACATACGAATAGCTCCGAGATATTTTTGTTCTAAACGAAAATGATGCAAGGGATAGTCTTCAACAAAATAAGAAACATTACAAACGAGTCCGGCGTAAAGGACCGCCAAAATAAATCACAAGAGTACTTTACATTCAATACTATTGATTCTGTTTTCTGTGGGCACGCTCTATAGAAGAACAATAGCACACATCTAATGGTAAAAAAACTAACTTCGAAAGTTTTTAAAAATCAAAAACAACATCACTCGCTAAACTAGCATGCAACAAAAACGATATGGCTAAACGAAGCTCAAACTAAAATTTGTAGAACCTTCAACCACCAACTATTATCACAAAAAGATAACATATCTTTTGATATATTGTGTCATGGAACGGTCGGTGAATTCTTCAGAATTACAATAAAACATGACCTCAATGATAATGATCATTAATGGTACCGCTACTGTAATAGCAGTTAAGCCCTATGATACTCCCATTAAAGACATAATTATTCAAAAGAGTAAAACAAAAGTATTCGCAACTCCATCTACTACTGATTTGATCTTAAAAACTTTTTTTGAGAAAACACTATAGGGAATATATTACCATAAGTAACTATATTTGAGAGGACAGTGACATAGGGATTGAATTGGATGGCAAATTCATATTCTTCAAACGTGTCATATAGATTCTAATTCAAAATTTTAGTTGTTTCAAATAGATAGTTTCCTCTTTACCAATAGCACCTATTTAAAATCAAAACCATGGTGAAAAAAAAGTACGCAATATTAATATCGATTTCAAGAATATTTTTCTTTTTCAGCGCAATAGGATTCATAAACCTCAATGCGCAAAACATACCTTCTCCAGAATCTGTTTTTGGGCACGAGGTTGGTGCGACCTATAATTTGATCAATTATGAAGAATCAATCGGTTATTTTCAGAAATTGGCGGCTATAAGCGACCGCATGGAGCTAATGCACGTTGGGCATACCAGCGAAGAAAGGCCTTGGCATATCAGCGTTATTTCCACCCCGGAGAATTTAAAAAATTTAAAAACAATTAGAGAGAATACGATGAGAATCGCACACCCAGCTGGGTTGAGCGAAGAAGACATGAGGATGCTAATAAAAGACCAGCCAGTTATAGTAGATATCAACGGCGGTCTGCATGCTGCCGAGATAGCAGGTTCCCAACACACCAATCAGTTTGCCTATGAATTGATGCGTATGGACGAAGAGGAGTTCAATAGTTATTTTGATAAAATCATATTAGTGCTATGGCCAACCTTAAACCCAGATGGTCAGAATATTGTTGTGGATTGGTACAACGAAATCAAGGACACCGATCATCCTACCGCCCCTTTAAACAAGGTATATCAAAAATATGTTGGGCACGATAATAATAGGGACGGATATATGTTGAATATGCAAGAATCTCGTGTATTGGCACATACATGGCGTACTTGGGAACCGGAGATTCTTCACGTGCATCATCAACAGGGCCATAGTTCCGAACGCTCGGATTACCATAGAATATGGCTTCCGCCCTTTGCTGGCCCAGTGGGAGTTCATACGCCTCCTCGAATTTTACGTGAAATGAATACTTTGGGTATGCAAATGGCGCAGGAATTGGAAACCAAAGGTCTACGGGGTGCTACCCATGTCGGTCAGGCTTACGATGCCTATTATACTGGATATAATGATTATATAAACATGTACCATAATTCCATTGCTTACTGGACCGAGGTTGACGGTGGTCAAAACCAATGGGGGGAACCTTACTACGTCCCTCAAGAGAACGTTTTAGAAAAACTTGGGTCTTTTCGAACCCAAGGTCTGTTGGTTAGTCCATGGAAAGGCGGCCAATGGAATTTGAGCGATCAGGTGAACTATATGGTTACCGTTAACTATGGGGTACTGAAATATGCCAAAAACAACCGAGAGGATATTCTCTATAACCGGTATATGTCCGGTAAGGAGACCATAAAGAACTATCCTGAATCATCTCCAACCGCTTATATTATACCACAAGAACAAAACGATGCCAATAATGCCATAGCTATGTTGCGGAGGTTGGCGTTTAATGGTGTGCAGATACAGCAATCTACCAAAGAAATGAAAATCGCGGGCACCACATATCCTAAGGGTACATGGGTAATTCCTACCAATCAAGAATTTGGTAATCTCGTTCCTGAAATTTTAGGGATTCAGAATTACCCTAATATAATGCGTGGAGATGAGCTAAAACTTCCATATGACGTAGCCGGTTGGACCCTCCCTTTTTCTATGGATGTTGATGTACAAGCTATAGACCAACCTTTGTCGGTAGATGTGCTTACAGCCCTTGTTGCGGTAAAAGGCGAACCTACAACATGGGATAAAGATAAAAAAGCTCAATTAACAGCCAACGCAGTTGCCGCTGGAATCGTTCACCCTGCTAAGGACATTGAAGGTTCCGGCTCGTATTTGACCTTAGACCCAACGGTTAACCACTCCTATAAATTGATCAACCGCGTCTTGAATAACAAAGGAAAAGTGACCTACAGTAACACCGGCTATAATTCCCGTTCCAACGGTACGTACATAGTTTCAGGTATCAAAAAATCTACCTTGAAAGCCTGGGCAAAAGAATTAAATATATCTGGCAAATGGACAAACGAGAACAGCGGAAAAACGATAAATCGACTCAAAATCGGACTTTATCAGCCATGGCACGGTAATTTTTATGATGTTGGTTGGACACAGTGGCTTTTGGAAGAACACGGATATAATGTTGAACTTCTTTACAACACGAATATTAAAGACGGTAAGACCATCAAAAACTATGATGTAATTATCTTTCCGTCCATAGGCCCTGGAAGACGTGGGGGTGAAAATCCAGAAAGCTTTATCCTTCATGGCAATTCCAAAGACCAAACTCTCGAAAAGTATGCTGGAGGAATAGAACAAGAGGGACTAAACATGCTAAAGGCGTTTGTGGAAGACGGAGGAAAATTGATTTTTTTAAATGAAAGTACCGAATTTGCAATAAAGCAT
>CAYGUY010000001.1:0-109129 GCA_964353165.1 uncultured Maribacter sp. | reverse complement strand
AAGAATGACTTCAATCGCTAAATTATACGGACTCGTTTTATCTGGAGGAAAAAGTACCCGAATGGGAACTGATAAGGGATTGATACGGTATCACGGTGTTCCACAACGCGAATACTTATTTGATTTGCTAAGTGAGGTTTGTGAAGAAACCTTTATAAGTCTTCGAGAAGAGCAGGCGGCTGAGTTGCCTTCAAGGATGTCAACCATTGTAGATTTGAATGAATATCGCGGTCCTTACAACGGCTTGCTTTCAGCTCATAAAAAACATCCTGAAGCTGCGTGGCTGGTGTTGGCTTGTGATCTTCCATTAATGGATTTGGATGCTTTAAAAGAATTGATAGCGCAACGTGATAAGACAAAACAAGCAACTGCTTTTACGCTAAAGGAAAACCCATTGCCAGAGCCTTTATGCGCTATATGGGAACCACATGCTTTTGTAGCTTCACTTGCTTATTTAGATGCTGGAAATGGAACATGCCCTAGAAAGTATTTAATCAACCATGATACAAAATTGGTCTTTCCGAAGAATGAGAGTGTTTTGCTAAACGCTAATTCTGAAGGAGAGTATAAAGAAGCAGTTCAGAAGTTAAGCTAAAATTAGCGTTGTAAAATTTAAATTCGAAATAACTCATAATTCCTTGTCCATGCTAAAGATTGGCCAGGTTGGACTTTGATATCAAAGAATAATTCCGGACTAATAACATGCTTCCATCCCCAGAGGTTTACTTTTTTGGTTTGAAAGCTACTCTTTTCTCGAATCCCGATTTTGGCTTTTAAGTTTGTTAATTCCCATGTAGCGTCAACACGTTGGCCGCCAGAGAGGTTACTAAAGAAGAACTGATTGTTCGGTGAACGATTAAAAGTAACTTTATTATTCTTAATATCCACTGCCATGTCTGGGTTAACCGTTTCTGTAAATTTTGTCGGTTTCAGTTCAAATGGAAAGTTTAAGCAATAATTTTCTCCTATCAATTCATTATTGATAGTTAAAAAATTATGCACGTATTCGTCTGTTTCTATTGTTTTTGAGCCTGTGTTTTTCAAACGGTATGAAATCGAAAAACCGCTGCCTTCTATGAAGATTTCTTTTTGTAATTCATAGGAATAACCTTTACTAGCTGGAGCAGTACAGGTTATCAATACACTCTTATTGGCAGTCTTCATTTGAAATTTCGCAGGTTTTATTTCATAGTCATGGTCAAAAGCATAAGTTGGATGTGATTTTTTTAATAAACCCACACCTATTTTATGGAACCAATCCCCAATTTTAGCCTCTTCAAAACCTAAGGCTGTGTAAATACCGAATTCATTGTATAACCCTTTCCCAATTTGGTTTTCATTTTGGGTATCACAATCTTCAATCCCTGCCAATTGAATGTTTTTAAATTTAATATCTACGATTTTACCTGTCCAATCAAACCGGGGTGATACATAATTTTCTAGAGGATAATCAATTGTAATTTCTAGATTTTTATTTGCAAGTATCTGAGCCATGGCCCTAAGATATCAAATTAAGAAGAAATTTTTATCTACTCGTTCATTCATTCAAAAAGTATAATTTTAGACAACGATGAACCCTTCTAAGCCTTTACTTTTTACTATATTAGACAAATGAACCAAGAACGTTATACTAGGCAAACCATTCTACAAGGCTTTGGCCTCGAAGGTCAAAAAAAACTTGCGGAAGCTGCGGTTTTGGTAGTTGGCGCTGGTGGACTGGGGGTTCCTGTCCTAACTTATTTGAATGCCATGGGTGTTGGTAAAATAGGTGTCATGGACAGGGATGTTGTTTCTGTTACCAACTTACATCGCCAGGTTTTGTATACACAAAGTGATGTAGGCGAATCGAAGGTGATTGCTGCTTTAGGGAAACTAAAAGCGCAAAATTCAGATACGGATATTGTAGTTTACAATACCTTTTTAACTACTGAAAATGCACTTGAGATTATAGCTGATTATCATGTAGTAGTTGATACCTCTGATAATTTCCCAACACGTTATTTAGTGAATGATGCTTGTGTGCTTTTAAAGATACCATTTGTTTATGGTGCTTTACATGGATATGAGGGGCAGGTAAGTGTATTTAATTATAATGGAGGACCAACATACCGTTGTCTTTTTCCAAATATGCCGAAAGAAGATGAAATTCCTAATTGTAATGAGCATGGGGTTTTGGGTGTAATCCCCGGGATTATTGGAAATCTTCAGGCCTTGGAAGCAATAAAAGTAATTACTGAAATAGGAGAAACGTTGTCAGGAAAGCTTTTGATTTTCGACGGACTCCGACAATCCTTTCAGAAAATAAAGTTTAACCTATTAGCGCATAATCTGAATCTTAAAGAACTAAAAGAGTTTTACGAATGGAACGCTCCTTGTGACGTCATTCCAACAGTAGAAGCGGATCAATTGCAAAAACTATTGGCCGACAAAGCTCAGATTATAGATGTACGTACCCATAAAGAGTTTAATGGGTATCATCTTCCCGATACCATCCATATTCCTTTGGCAGAACTGGATGAAAGTCATAGTAAAATCAACTTCGAGCTTCCCGTATATGTGTTATGCCAATCGGGAAAGCGAAGTGAAATTGCTTTAAAACAATTACTAAATTACCATCCAAAAGGTACTTTTTTGAGCATTACAGGGGGTCTAAACCAGTATATTGCTATATGTTCTTAACCGTTCCCGAGCTTTTATTGGTAATGCTTGGCTTCTTGGTCATTGCTACCTTATACTCATCCGTTGGTTTTGGGGGTGGTTCTAGTTATTTAGCACTTTTAGCCTTGGTTTTTCTGAGCTTCTTTGCTATTAGAAGTACTGCATTGATTTGTAATCTAGTTGTGGTTTCAGGAAGCAGTTATCTTTATTGGAAAAACGGACATCTAGATTTCAAGAAGTTTCTACCTTTTGTCCTGGCAAGTATTCCTATGGCTTTTATTGGTGCTCGCTTTCGACTTTCAGAAAGTACTTTTTTTATAATTCTTGGAGCTGCGTTGATAATATCTGCTCTAGCTTTAATTTATCAAACGAAACAAGGGAAGAAGTCTGAAGAAGTCAGTTCAAATTATCCACCATGGGTAACCTACGCATTAGGTGCTGGAATTGGGTTGTTATCTGGACTTGTAGGCATTGGTGGCGGAATCTTTTTAGCTCCGGTTCTGAATCATATGAAATGGGATAAATCGATTAAAATAGCTGCACTTGCAAGTTTTTTTATTCTGGTAAATTCAATTTCGAGTATAGTGGGGTTACTAACAAAAGGCGCGTTTGAATTTCCTTGGATAGAAGGTCTAGGTTTAATCGTTGCTGTATTTATAGGTGGCCAAATAGGAATTCGATTAAGCTTAAGTAAACTTACCGGAAATGGTATTAAAGTGGTTACAGCTATATTGGTATTAGTTGTAGGGGTTAGAGTACTCTTAATTAATGGGCTGCAACTAGAGTTTTAAGATTACCTGGAATATTTGGTTTTAAGGATACTGCTCCAACAAGCTAAATTGCCATAAATGGTACTTAATATGCATGTAATGGAAAAACTCTAAGTCTCCATGGGAAAGTTCTCCCATGAAATCAGCGTAAGGTACATAATCAGGATTGTCATCTTGAAAAGCATAATATTTCTGTACCGCCTTTGGAACGTTCGAAATTGCTTCATCTAATGAAGCAAATTTTAAGGTAGGTAAATCTGCCTGAGTTTTATCGCTTAGTTTATGAGTAATCACAGAACCACTTTTAATAAATTGCTGCATCCCCAACTGCCCCTTAGTAGGAGGGTTTTCACGTTTACCTTCATATTTAGTAAGGGCAGAGCCTAAAGCACCGATTAAATGTTCCACCATATGCTGAGGTGTCATTAATCCGAAATTAGCTTCGGTGTGGGAACTTAATGTTTTTAAGAGTTCAGGAAATGTGTTTATGAGAAAATCTCTTTTGCTATTAGCGGTCATAATAGTTATAGATTAAACTATGATGTTATTTTTATCTGAAATGTAAAGCTCGGGGTTACTTTGTAGAAACAGAAGTATTCTTCCTAGATTTAATAAAATTATAAAAGTATTGGAAATTGCCGTTGTACCAAACTGCTAAGATAAAGGTACTATATATAAGCCAATCGGGCATTAAAAGAGCAATGCCATAATAGGTTTTCAATACTAAAAATGTTAAGGCTATTCCAGCAATTGCAAGAGCTATTAAAGTCCGCTTATCTTTTCTATTCAATAGAATCATGGCAATAATCAAAATTCCCATGACTGGTTTTGTATGTAATAGCACAGGAACCAAAGTAGCGTATTCAATATCAAAAAAGAGTACCATAGCACTCATATACGCCGTTAGGCATAAAGGGCATTTGGGTATAAGTATCAATAAAACGGTGGATATAAAAGACATAGAGCCGCTTGCTGCTTCTGCCTTTTTATTAGGCGCAACAAATTTTGTTTTACAACACGTAGTCTTCATGGTTTCCATAGCATGAGTTTACCATTTTGTCCGGTAAGGTACAAAAGGATATACTTCATTCGTAAAAAATTGGCTTTTATTTTGAGGTAATATCAAAAATCCGTCTGTTTTTACAAGATTTGCGAAATCTCCGGATCCATTTCCTTTGATTGCTTCTGCAACTAGGGTGCCATCGGGCTTACTTTCTAAAGTTGCTTCTAGGAAATAAACCAAGTCTGGTTGAAATTCAACATCGTTTTTAAGTCTTACATGAAGCTCTTCCTGCTCAATGCCCAATGATTTTTGTAACCAAAATCGCAAATACATATACACACAAACAAATGAGGATACAGGATTCCCAGGAAGGGCAAAAATCTTTTTCCCTTCAGTATTACTGCCAAACCAAAAAGGCTTTCCTGGGCGTTGCTGAATTTTATGAAAGTGTTTTTTAATTTTTAGTTCTTCAAGTACATCGGGTAAGTAGTCGAACTTTCCTTTTGATACACCTCCAGTAAAAATAAAAAGGTCGTATTCTTTGAGCAATTCTGAAATGGTCGCTAACATTTCTTCTTTGTCATCTGCTAAATGTTCGAGCTTAGCTGAAACTCCCCATTCTTTTAATGTGGCTTGAATTCCGTAAATATTTGACCTTCTTATTTGATGTAATTTCGGGACTTGATGCACAGGAACCAGCTCATCTCCAGTAGAAAAAATAACTACTTTAGGCATTTGTCGAACTTCTAGAGTAGCTTTTCCAACTGCGGCGGCAATATTTATTTCAGCACTCGATAATCGTTTTCCTTTAGAGACAATAACAGTATCTTGAGCAATGTCAATGCCTTTAAAATGGACGTTCTGTTTGTGACTTAAGGCATCTAAATTTATCGTTGCAGAACCTTTGGAAAGTTCTAAATCTTCATATCGAATTACGGTATCAACTCCGGTTGGCATAATTGCTCCCGTCATTACTTCTATACAATTTTGAGTATCATTTAAAGTAAGTTGTGGCGTTCCTGCAGCTGCGGTTGCCTCAATGAAAAATGTCCTTTTTCCATTTTTAAAAGTGTCATAAATGATAGCAATTCCGTCCATAGTAACTCTATCAAAAGGAGGGAAGTCACGGTCTGCAATTAAATCTTCTGCTAGATAAGCCCCGATGCAATCTTCTAAATTTCTTGATTCGATTGGAAAATTGCCTTTGTGCTCCTCTAAAATGGAAAGGGCTTTTTCGTAAGGGATAAACGTGTTTTCTTTCATCTGTCACATTGAGCGGAGTCGAAATGCTTTTTAGTTAGTCTGTCTATTTCTCGACTCCGCTCGAAATGACAGACTAAATAATTCGATTACCCTCCAATACTACTCATGCTTTGCATCGCATCTTTTGGTGACTTTCGTATTTTTTCAGCTTCGAAGCCGTCTTTTGGTTTCAGTCGAACGATTTCTCTAAACTTATCGGCTAAATCTAAATCGGTAACTCCTGAGCGCATATAATCGCGAATATTAAAAACACCGTCATCATACAAACAACTTTTGATTTCTCCTTTAGAAGAAATTCTAAGTCGATTGCAGGTATTACAAAATGTTCTTGAGAAAGCGGCTATTACACCTATATTTCCTTTATAACCGGGAACGGATAATAAGCTAGCCGTATCACCGTGTTTACCCGGAATTTTTTCCAAACTGGAAAAATGTGCTTTTAAATCGGCATGAATATTCCTAGCGGAATACATTTCGACATTCTCCTTATATCCGCCGTTGAAAGGCATTTCTTCAATAAAACGAACATCGACAGGATACTCTTTAGCAAGTTCCGCCAAAGGGATAATATCCTGTGTGTTAATGCCCTTCATAATGACCGCGTTCAACTTTATTCTAAATCCATTTTCAATCAGCATATGAAAGGTTTCCATCACCTTTTCAAAATCATCTCGGCGGGTAATTTTATGAAAACGCTCTTTATCTAAGGAATCAATACTTAAGTTGATTTTAGTAATACCTAGTTCCATAAGTTTTGGAATATGCCGTTGTAAAAGCGTCCCGTTAGAAGTGATATGGATCGATTTATAGGCGTCTAATTTAGAAGTATTCTCTAAGAGCTGCATAAAATCTTTCCTAAGAAAGGGCTCCCCTCCAGTAAACCGAACTTTCTGAAAACCAATACTGCCTAAAACACTTAGTAATCTGGTAATCTCTTCATAGCTAAGTAAGTGCGCTTTCGGCTCATAGGGAATACCTTCCGCTGGCATACAATAAAAGCATCGTAAATTACAGCGATCGGTTACTGCGATACGAACGTAGTCAATAGTTCTGTTAAAGGAATCTTTCATTTCTTTCTTAGCAATTAGAACATTGAATATAGCTAATTTTGGATATATTAGAGGACTTATTATGAAAAAGAAAATGTATTGATAAGAATATGAAAGAGATAAAATCGATACTCCAACTTTACAACTCCCTTAAAAATTCAGGGGAAAAGTGCGCCATTGCTCAGGTAGTTCGTGTAGAAGAATCATCGTATAGAAGAGAAGGTGCAAGAATGCTTGTTTTTGAATCAGGAGTTTTTGAAGGGGGTATAAGCGGTGGTTGTCTTGAAGGCGATGCTTTGAAGCGTTCGCAAATTGCGATTCTTAAACAAGAACCGTCTATTGTAACTTACGACACCTCTAAAGAAAATGAAATAGGAGTAGGGCTTGGTTGTAACGGTGTCATAGATGTTTTGATTTCTCCTATTTCTGAAGGTTCGAAAATCTTAGAAATGCTTCAAAAATGTCTTTCCCACAGAGGTGAGCATATTATTGCTACAGTAACAGCTTTAAATGCTGATATCCATAACATTCCTTTAGGTAGGAGCTTTTATTATGATCAAAGTACTGCATCTTTGACAGACTGCGAGCATGGGGGATTAAGAGCGTTTCTGGATGAAATGATTAAAGACGTTCTCGAAAATAAAAAATCCAAAACCTATCATTTTATAGAAGACCAAGTAAAGGCGAGCGTCTTTATTGAATTGATACCACCACAATTCCATTTAGCCATCTATGGAGATAATTATGATGTATACCCAATGCTTGCAATGGCAAAATTAATGGATTGGGATATTAGTCTGGTTGGTAATGTGCAAAAGTTAAAAAAAGAAAAATTACAGTCTGTAAGAGATATCTATCTTAAAGATGGAGATGCTAGACCGGAGATTGATGGCAGAACCGCCATAATTTTAATGGCACATGATTATAAAACGGATTATACCAATCTGCAGCATTTGATAAAAAGTGACGCACAATACATTGCTTCTTTAGGTCCTAGAAAGCGTTTTGATAAAATGATTGAAGAATTCAAATCAAACGGAGTTGAATTTACCGAAGCAGAACTCCAACGTATTTATGCCCCATGTGGATTAGAGATAGGTGCAAATACTCCTGAAGAGATTGCCATGAGTTTATTTAGTGAAATATTGAGTGTGTTTTCTGGTAATGAAGGTGGAATGCTTAGGAATAAAGTTGGTCCTATTCATGAAAGATAGTTCTTAGCCAAACGAGTTTAAACGCAAATTGTGAATGGGTTTCGCAAAGAACGCAACGAATTTGTATTTGATTTACTCTCGCCGCTCCCAAAGAATATTAGCCTCGCGCTGCCGGTAAACCTCATTGGTAACAATCTCAATGGCTTTTTCAATATCACCATCAGTGGTATATTTACCAATACTCAAACGTAAGGAAGCATAAGCTAAACTACGTTCAACACCCATGGCTGCTAATACATGGGAAGGCTCTACAGAGGCAGAATTACAAGCAGAACCATTTGATACGGCAATTTGTCTACTTAATGCCGATAATAAATTAGCGCCATCTACATACGGAAAGGAAATATGAACAGTGTTAGGTAATTTTAGTGTTGTTTTGTTATTAGAAATAGCCATTTCAATTTTTAATAAACCAGCTTCTAGTTGGTTTCTTAAGACCGTTAATCTAAACGTTTCTTCTTCCAATTTTACAGAAGCTAATTCAATGGCTTTTGCCATTCCAACAATCAATGGAGTATTAATTGTTCCGCCTCGCTGTCTTTTTTGTTGTCCACCACCTTGGATCAAGCTTGGTACTGCATCTCCGTTTTCATTATTCCTGATATAGACAAATCCGATACCTTTTGGGCCATACACTTTATGGGCGGAAAAACAAGCGAAATCCACTTGGCTTAAAATTGTAGTTACATCTAATTTTCCCAACGCTTGTGTGGTATCTGAAAAAAGAAGGCTTCCGTTTTCATGAGTCACCTTAGCAATTTCATCCAAGGGTTGAATGTTTCCGGTTTCGTTATTAGCGTATAAAATGGACACTAAAATTGTATCCGGTCGTAAGGTTTCGCTTAAGCTTTCCAATGAAATTAATCCTTCAGAATTCACATCCAAATAACTTATTTCAAATCCATCTTCTTCTAAAAAAGCGCAGGTATCTAGTACAGCTTTATGTTCGGCTTTAGTAGTAATGATATGTTTACCTTGGTGTTGCATTTTTCGAGCAATGCCTTTTAGAATCATGTTTATTCCTTCGGTAGAACCTGATGTGTAAACTATACTACCGGCAGCTATTCCTAAATTCTCAGCAATGGAATTAGTGGCATCTTCAACAGCGCTCTTTGCTAACCATCCATAAGGATGATGGCTACTAGAGGGATTTCCGAAGTCTTGATTAAAATACGTAAGCATCGCATCGATAACTTCTTGCCTACAAGGAGTGGTTGAATTGTAGTCAAAATAGAGTTGAGAATACATAAGTTAAACGCAATTTAGGTTCAAAGTTAAAGGTAGTGATTCTAACAAAATATATTTTTCATTGAAAATCAACCACTTACTTATTTTTTGGTTGTAAGCTATCTTATGAATTTGTTAAACAAAACCATTTCGTTTTGTTATTTATAAATAAAAAAGATACATTTAATGCTTACCTCGTAATTAAATTCATAAAAAAGTATGATTCCAGCTAATTTTAATTATCACAAAGCGTCTTCGTTACAAGAAGCATTTGCTTTGTCTGCGGAACTTGGTGAAGAAGCAAAATACATGTCGGGCGGGCATAGTCTGTTGCCGATGATGAAACTTCGCTTTGCCACTCCCGAACACATTATCGATATCAGTAAAATCGAAGGACTATCTTACATAAAGGAAGATGGAGAGTTTTTGAAAATTGGGGCCTTAACCACCCAGACTGAATTAGAACATAATGCCATTTTAAAAACCAAGTATCCAATTTTTGGTGATGCCGTTTGGTTGACTGCAGACCCTTCTGTGAGAAATTTTGGAACTATTGGGGGTAACATTGCGCATGGAGATGCTGCGAATGATCAGCCGGCTTTGATGCTTGCACTGCGTGCAACTATTATTGCAGAAGGTGCTGATGGTAAAAAAACGATACCGATAGATGAGTTTTTCCATGGCTTCTATATGACTGCTTTGGAACCGGGTGATATTTTGACCGAAATACAAATCCCAAAATCAAAAAAGAATAGTGGTGGGGCTTATCATAAAGTAGAACGTAAAGTTGGAGATTATGCTACGGCAGGAGTTGCAGTGCATATTGAGTTAGATGATGATGGTGTTTGCACCGAAATAGGTATTGGACTTACAAATGTAAGTGCGGTGCCTATGCGATTGGAACGCGGTGAAGAAGTGTTAAGGGGAAAAAAGGTTACTGAGGATTTAATAGCGCAAGTGGGTGTTATTGCTGGGGAAGATGCTGAACCAGAATCTGATTTAAGAGGTTCTGAAGCCTATAAAAGGTCAATATTGAACACAATTACGAAACGAATGTTGAACAAGGCTTTAGAAAGAGCAAAACAATAAAAACGCTATGGGAAAACATAATGTAACAATGACAATAAATGGACAAAGCGTTTCTGCGGAAGTTGATTCTCGCCTACTCTTAGTTCACTTTATTAGAGAAAATTTAGATATGACAGGTACCCATATTGGATGTGATACATCTAGTTGTGGCGCTTGTACCATTTTAATTGATGGTAAATCAGTAAAATCTTGTACGTATTTAACGGTGAGGGCAGATGGTGCTAATATCACTACAATAGAAGGTATTGCTGCTGATGGCACCAACCATCCTTTGCAAAAAGCATTTCACGATCAGCATGGTCTGCATTGTGGTTTCTGTACTCCAGGAATGATTATGAGGTCTATAGATTTGTTGAATACAAACCCTAATCCAACAGAGAAGGAAATTCGCTGGGGTATCTCAGGAAATCTTTGCCGATGCACCGGGTATAACAATATTGTTAAATCTGTTCAACAGGCCGCGGAAGAAATGTCAAAACAAAAAGAAGCTTCAGTCTAACCTCTAAATATAAAAATATGTTCTCATGTAAAACATCACCAGAGGTAGGCGGAATGGGTCACTCTGTAAAACGAAAAGAAGATGCTCGATTTTTGCACGGCAAAGGTAATTATACCGATGACGTCAAATTGCCGGGTATGTTACATATGGTTATTGTGCGTAGTCCCTACGCCTATGCCAAAATATTAAGTATCAATAAAGAAAAAGCACTCGCTATTGATGGCGTTTTAGCAGTCATTACTGGCGAAGATCTGGCACAATACAATCTGCATTGGATGCCCACTTTACTTTCGGATTCGCAAATGGTATTGCCCACGGATACAGTGATGCACCAGTCGCAAGAAGTTTGTGCTGTTATTGCAACGGATAGATATATCGCTGTAGATGGAGCTGAAGCTGTAGATGTACAATATGAGCCTATGAAAGCATTGGTTGATCCCTTTAAGGCTCGTGATGAAGATGCTCCATTACTAAGACCAGACAAAGAAGGCCAAAAAGACAATCATATTTACCATTGGGAACGCGGCGAGCGTGAAAAAACGGATGCCGCAATTGCTGCTGCTGATGTGGTGGTAAAAGAACGTATACATTTGCCAAGAATTCACGTAGCATCGATTGAAACCTGTGGTGTAGTAGCTTCCTATGATAAGGATACGGAAAAAATGTTGATTTATTTGACATCTCAAGCGCCTCATGCGATTCGAACAATTCTCGCTTTGGTTGCGGGTCACGTTGGATTGTCTGAAGAAAAAATTAGAATTATCGCTCCGGATATTGGAGGAGGATTTGGAGGTAAAGTTCCTGTTTATCCAGGATATGTGATTGCGATTGCAGCTTCTTTCTTAATAGGAAAACCAGTAAAATGGATTGAAGACCGTTCTGAGAATTTAGTAAACGGATTTGCACGTGATTACCATATGGATTGTGAATTGGCGGCGACAAAAGATGGAAAAATCCAAGCTTTTAAAGTTTCTACTTTAGCGGATCATGGGTATACTGATTCTTCAGCAAACCCTTCAAAATATCCAACAGGAATGTTTTCAATTTGTACAGGTTCGTATGATTATGAACATGCATTTGCAGAATTAGATGCGGTCTATACAAACAAAGCTCCGGGTGGAGTGGCATATCGTTGTTCTTTCCGTGTGACGGAAGCAGTACATGCCATAGAGCGCATGGTTGATAAGTTAGCCGCAGAGATACAAATGGATCCAGCAGAACTTAGGTTTAAGAATTTTATAAAGAAAGAGGATTTTCCATATGCGTCTCCATTAGGTTGGAGCTATGATAGTGGTGATTATGACGCTACCCTCAGGAAAGCGATGGAAATGGTAGGCTATGACGACTATAAGAAAGAGCAAGCTGAAAAGCGCGCCCAAGGCAAATTGATGGGTATAGGTCTTTGCACGTTTACGGAAGTAGTGGGAGCGGGTCCATCTAAGGATTTTGATATTCTGGGTATTGCTATGTTTGATAGTGCAGAAATCAGGGTGCATCCAACGGGAAAAGCCTTAGCACGTTTTGGAACTAAGTCGCAAGGCCAAGGTCATGAAACTACCTATGCCCAGATTCTTGCGGAAGAACTAGGGATTCCTTATACGGATATTGAAATCGATGAAGGAGATACGGATACTGCACCTTATGGATTAGGAACCTACGCGAGTAGAAGTACTCCTACGGCAGGTGCGGCAGCAGCAATTGCTGCCCGAAAATTAAGGGATAAGGGTAAGAAGATAGCAGCACATTTGTTAGAAGTTAGTGAAGAAGACATTGAATGGGAAGTTGGGAAGTACTTTGTAAAAGGTGCTCCAGAAAAGTCTAAGACAATTCAAGATGTGGCTTTTGCCGCTTACACAAATTTCCCACAAGGAATGGAACCCGGTTTTGAGGCAACACATTACTATGACCCACCAAATTTAACCTTCCCTAACGGTGCATACATTTGCGTGGTTGAGGTAGACGAAGAAACTGGTGCAATTGACGTAAAACGTTTCGTGGCAATTGATGACTGTGGAAATATAATCAATCCTATGATTGTAGAAGGTCAAGTTCATGGTGGACTAACGCAAGGTATTGCTCCGGCAATGTACGAGGGTATCGTTTATGATGATGAAGGAAATGTACTTAACGGAACTTTGATGGACTACCTAGTGCCAACAGCGGTAGAATCACCACATTGGGAAACTGGTCATACGATAACGCCGTCGCCACACCACCCATTAGGTGCAAAAGGGGTGGCAGAATCTCCTACAGTAGGTGCGCCTCCAGCTATTGCCAATGCGATTATTGATGCGTTATATCCTTTAGGAATAAAGCATTTGGATATTCCCATTACCCCAGATAAGGTTTGGGATGCTATTCAAAAGGCGAAAGCCAACGCTTAGACAGCGTACGAAGTAGAAATAAAGAAGAAAGTTAGGACTCCTACCTTTTTAAATAAGGGAGGTGTCCTACTTTTTTAAGGACTTAGAGATTCAAGTACTAACCAAAATTGATATTATTTTACTTAAAATAAGAAAGCAACGCAATACCATAAGAGTAACGCAAGTATCAAAAGGATTCCCGTTTTCGTGGGAATAACAATAAAAATAAACTGCAATGAAAACACAATTAGATAAATCATTTGAAGTTCCACAAAGCACAGATTTGGTTTGGGAACATTTAATCGACCCAGAAAAAATAATGGACTGTGTACCTGGAGTTTCTGTAGATGAGAAAGTCGGTGATAATCATTATAAAGGAAAAGTCGGAATGAAATTTGGCCCTATGGGTGTCAAATATGATGCTGATATTTTTTATAAGGAAATAGATAAGGCAAACCGTAAAATAATATTGACTGGTGATGGGGTAGATTCTAAAGGAAATGGAAATGCTGAAATGGTGATGACCATAAACTTAACAGAGCGAGATGAAGGTGGCGTCAAGTTAGATGCCATTATGGATGTTACCGTAAATGGAAAAATAGCACAGTTCGGTTCTCGGTTGATTACTACCGTATCTAATCAACTATTCAAACAATTTGTTTCTAATTTTTCTAAAAAATTAGCAGAAGCGGAAGCGGCAACAACATCATAATAGACACCATATCTTATAATCATAAAGCTATGCTGAACCACCAGCATAGCTTTTCTAAATTAAAGCTATTGAACAAGGAGATTGAAAAGCTTATAAATGATTTTTATGAGCAAGATTATATACTTAATGAAGAATTAGCAACCTCTATTTTTCTTTTAAAAAAATTGGAGAAACCCTTGTTGCTAGAAGGAAATCCAGGAGTAGGTAAAACTATGTTGGCCAAAACCTTAGCAGAACAATTAGGAACGAATTTAATTCGTTTACAATGCTATGAAGGTCTTGATGTAAGTACCACAATATACGAATGGAATTATCAAAAGCAACTACTACATATTAAGCTTTTTGAACAAGAAGATGATAAATTGGCGTTACAACGACAAATTTTTGGAATGGACTATGTGCTGCAACGGCCTTTGCTGCAATCAATTAGTGCAGATAAACCTGTAGTGCTTTTGATAGACGAAATTGACCGGGCAGACGAGGAGTTTGAAGCCTATCTATTAGAACTACTTTCGGACTTTACAATTAGTATTCCAGAATTAGGAACCATAAAAGCGACTTCAAAACCGTTGGTGATTTTGACGTCAAATAGAACTCGCGAATTAAGTGATGCCTTAAGAAGACGCTGTCTGTATCATTGGGTAGATTTCCCTTCAAAAATGGGAGAAATCAATATCATTGCAAAGAAGCTCCCAAATATTGATGAGGCCTTGGCAACGCAAGTAGTTACTTTTATTCACAATCTTAGAAAGTCAAGCCTGCACAAATCACCGGGAATTGCCGAATCTTTAGATTGGGCAAAAACCTTGTTGCTCATGAATGAGAAAAACATTACCGATGAGATTGTAAAAACAACTATTGGGAGTGTTCTAAAACATAAGGATGATGTTGAGTTTGTACGAAATAAATCCGTTCAAGAATTTTTGTACCCAATAGATTAATATTTCAATTATAGATTTTGACAGCGGTAGAAAAAACATTCAAAGAACGTCTCATTGACTTTACAATATATTGCAGAGAGCGGCAATTTATCTTGGGACCACAAGAAACTCAAGACGCTTTTGCTATTGCAGAGAAAGGTTATGCTTTAGACCGTAAAATGTTTCAATATAGCTTAAAAGCAATCTATTGTACACGCAAAGAACACTTTGACCGCTTTGATGAGATGTTTCAACGTTTTTGGAGCCGTTATTATGAAGAAACGTTAGAGCAAAGAAAAAAACAAATTAAAGAACTAAAAAAAGAAAAAGATACTGCCACGGTCATTTTTTTGGGTACTGAATTCAAACTTCCTAAAAAGGAAGTAAAAGAGCAGGAGGCTAAAGAAATGGTAGGTGCAAACGAGAGTATACGACTTCGGTTAACAGACTTCTCTAAAGTGAATATAGCAGATAAAGAGAAATTAGAAGAATTGGCAGAGGAACTATTTCATCAAATGAGTATGCGTTTTAAACGAAGGTTAGAAAATTCCAAAAAAGGTAGTATCAACATTCGTAATACGATTCGACATGGTATATCAAAAGGAGGCTTGCTGTTAGACCTTTCTCATAAACGTAAGCGAAAGGAAAAGCGTAAAGTTGTATTTATACTTGATGTTAGCGGCTCTATGGATACTTACAGCTATTACTTGCTCCGTTATGTAATGGTGTTAAAAAAGTATTTTAAAAGTTTAGAGTTCTTTACCTTTAGTACAACGTTAACCCACGTTACGCCAATGTTACGTCAAAACAATGAACAAGAAGTTTTAAAACAAATTGGCAAGAATGTACACTCATGGTCAAGTGGTACCAAGATTGGAGAATCGCTGTCAGAATTTGTTTCGGTTTACGGCAGTAAGTTTTTAAGTCAAAAACACATTGTTGTAATTTTGAGTGACGGACTTGAAACCGGAAATGTTACGGTACTCAAAGAAGCTATTGCTCATATACGCCGAAAGTGTAATACATTGATATGGTTAAATCCCCTAAAAGGGATGGTTGGTTATCAACCCATTCAAAAAGGAATTGTAAATGTAATGCCGCATTTAGATGCCTTTGAATCGGCACACAACTTGGATAGTTTATTAAAATTGGAAAAATTATTGATGGATGTTTAACGAACTTGCCTTACAAATAGAAAAGCACCTTTCTCAGGGTTCTAATTTTGCAATTGCACAAGTAGTAGACCGTATTGCACCCAGTTCTGGAAAAGTAGGCGATAAGGCCCTAATTTTAGAAACTGGAGAGCTTATAGGTTGGATAGGCGGCGGCTGCGTGCGGGGTATTGTTATCAAAGAAGCTTTGGATGTAATCAAAAGTAAACGGTACAGGCGAATTCGTATTTCACCGGAAGGCGGTTCTAGGGAAACCGCTACCTATAAAGAATATGTTATGTCTTGTCAAAGTAAAGGAACCTTAGAAGTTATGATAGAACCTGTAATACCACAGCCGGAATTAATCGTAATTGGCAAATCGAATATCGCAAGAAAGTTGGTGCAAATGGCTGCGGCAGCAGATTTTAGGGTATCGGTTATGGCTACTGATGCAGATGTGCAGATGTTTCCACATGCATATAGTGTTGCTGATATGGTAGATTTTAGTGCTTTTAAAAGGCTTACAAACACCTATATTATTGTAACAACACAAGGGGAAAATGACGAACGTTCCGTAAAAGAGGCATTGGAAACCTCCGTTGGTTATGTAGGCTTTGTAGCTAGCGCTAAAAAGGCGGACGATATAAAAGTATATTTAAAAAAAGAAGGTATTCCGGAAGCTCGTGTAGCGGAATTGAGAAGTCCCGTTGGTTTGGATATTAATGCAAAGTTAGCAAGTGAGGTAGCTATTAGTATTTTGGCTGAGGTGATTTCTGATTTTCGCAAAGAAACTAAGATTACTGCTGCCTGTTGTGGCAGTGCAAAAACTGTAAAACCTGTGGAGGAATCCAACGCTAATGATCAGTTTGCACAGGAGTATTACATTAACCCTGTATGTAATGTTCCTGTATCTAAAAAAAATCCAAAACATATTGTAGATTATCAAGGAGAGAAGGTATACTTCTGTTGCGATGGATGTAAAGTAAGTTTTGAGAAGGAGCCGGCTAAGTATATTATAAATTAAAAGGCACTATTTTTCATCATGCTTTAACTTTGGCTATTATCTTTTCCGCGCTAAGATTACCTGCATAAACGGCGCCATCCATATACCCAGGAAATTCCTTGGCCGATTCTGAACTAGAAACGATTATTTTTTCATCAAACAAGGCCTTACTAAAGATGGGGTTACCGTTATTTTGATGTGGGTATATAAACGTATCGGAAGTTTCAAAGGTGTTTTTTTTCGTGATCCATGCACATTCCTGATAATCAACATAATCCAATACCTGAATACCATAAACACGTTTTAGTTGGTTTAGTACACTAGCTTGCCTTTCTTCATATGTTCTATTGTTAAGGGAGGCATTTATAAAGCCGCACAACGCGTATTTAGTTTTTTCATGGTTGCTATGGTCGTAGAGTTCCGTGATAGGCCCAGCATTGCTAAACAAGGTAGCGGGCAGCTGTTCATCTTGCCAAAAAGGACGTTTATAGGTTAGCCCTACCTTAATGCTGTCTTCCATCCAAGTGTGGGTTTGCTCGGCTACTTGTTTTAATTCACTCAGTAAAGCAGGTTCAAACACAATTCTTTTGGACCATAACTTTGGCGGTAAGGCCAAAACAATTGAATGGCCTTTAAACACTTGCTTCGCATGTACCTCAACTGTGTTTTTATGGATTTTAATTTTAGTTACCGTTTGATTAAAGAGGATATCAGCTGGATCCAGTTTTTGGTATAAGCTATTGATGAGGTGGGAGGTACCCCCAGAAATTCGATAACTTGGAGCTTGACTGGGAATTTGAATCAATTGGGTGGGCGCTGTAGCTGAGGTTTGATAGAATACTTTACTCTCCATATGTTGTTCAAAGTAGGCTAATTTTAATTCTTCAATAAGCGCTTTTAACTGCTCGTGCTGCTGCGTAAACCATGTAGCACCCATTTCAACTGGGGTGTTATTTTTGCCATACACTGTTTGTATTCTTCCGCCTAAACGGTTCCTTGCTTCTAGAATTTTAAATGGAATCCCTGCCTGCTTTAGGCGATAGCCCGTTAAAAGTCCGGATAAGCCCGCACCAAGTATTAGTATCATGCCGTAAAAGTAGGCAAGTGGTTGTAAACCTTTACAATGGAATTGTATTTATGTCCATTTTGTTAAAGATGTTGTTGTGCCTATAATATGTTCATGAGTACTGCCTATTGGTCACTATAATTAGAAGACAGCACTTTTTTAACCGGTTGTATGTTAGTGAATTATGAGTATATTGTAGTAAACAACGAATAACCAAAAAGTTAAACCAATGAATCCAATTGTAAAAAATATACTGGCAGTTGTTGCTGGTCTTGTGGTAGGAAGTATTGTAAATATGGGCATTGTGATGCTAAGTGGATCTGTAATTGAACCACCAGAAGGCGGTGATATTACCACCATGGAGGGTCTTAAAGCCACTATGCATTTATTTGAACCTAAGCACTTTATTTTTCCATTTTTGGCTCATGCCCTCGGCACACTGGTTGGGGCTTTTGTAGCTGCTAAATTGTCCGCTACACGTAAAATGACCGTGGCTTTGATTATTGGGATATGCTTCTTTGTTGGAGGTAGTATTAATATTACTATGCTTGGTGGTCCCTTATGGTTTACAGTTTTGGATCTTGTTATGGCTTATATTCCTATGGCTTATTTGGGTGGCAAGTTGGCTGGAAAGTAGCTTACTTAAAAGCTTCTAGTTATAGATTTTATTCATGTAAAAATCATAATATTCACTAGAGGTGATTTTTTGCTAAACCCAGGCTTCCTAGCGGTTTTGTACTTTTAAGTACTTGATTAAACTTACTTCAATGGTATGAGCATTGTTGTGTTAGCCGCTACAGAGTCAATTTTACTTCGTGAATAATATACAGGAAAATACTGGTCCTTTGCCCAGGGTTCAAAAAGATTATCGTAAAACGGACTATCTGGATTACCGGATTGCCCGGGGCCGTTAGTGCCTATGGCAGCGTCCCAATCTCCTGTATTTACAATCATACGGAACGATGCCCCGCTGCTTTGTCTTAAATTACCTCCTGTGGAACCAGGGGTGAATGCATTCCCGCCGCGAGGAAGTGGTCCCAAATCCAATTTGGTCCTTGTATCTTCATTCACGGCATTGCTCAAGGCGTGTTCCATATAGGTATGCTTGTTTTTTTCTTGTCCGTATTGCCAGTTGTCAATATTCAATCCTAGGTTTTTTTCTAAATCGGAAATAGCATTGATAAAGGCATCGCTTAAAAATTGATTTCTTCCCAAAATAGGATCACTGCCAAATTTTTCGTCAGGTTCAATCACCCAATCAATAATGCGCTTCATTTGAATTCCAGAAACAATGCCTTTTGCTTTTTCAGGTACAAAGCGTGAATCGCTAAGCGAACGTAACTGATTTTCCCATGCCACATAAATGGCAGCCGAAACTGAATTTGGATCAAGGCTGTAGTTCCAGTCCATAATTTGTTCTTTAGCAGTAGCAGCTTTCCCGTCAAAAGAAATTCCGGTAAGCATGGGTACTAGGGTACGCGCTGGAATGGAGAGATAGTCGGTCTGTAACTTCTTCATGTCCTCCATGGTCATTTTTTTCTTTACTCCAAGTACCTCGTTAACACGGTCGCCACGATACGGGTCTGACCAAGAGAATGCAATGGCATCCCAATGTGTGTATTCATCTGGAGTTACATTTTGGTTTGCTGTAGCAATGAAACCAGATGCAGGGTTAAAACTATTGGGTTTTTCTATAATAGGAAGGTAGCCATCCCATTCATAACGCCCATCGCCCGGAACAGGAACAAGACCACTAAAATTTCTTCGAATTGGGGCGATACCTACGGCTTGCCAACCAATGTTTCCTTCTTTATCGGCCCAAATCATATTTTCCCCAGGAATGTGGCTATAGTTGCAGGCCTCCCTAAATTCCTCCCATGTTTTGGCTTGGTCCATTCGTAATGAGGCCAGATATGGAGAACCACCCGGTTCCAACCAAGCACAACGCATTGCATAGGCCACATTGTTCTTTTTATCGATGTGCGTAACTGGTCCATGAAGGGTATAATTCAATTGAACAATAGTGTCTTTTTTATTTTTTATTTTTATCGTTTCCGAAAGCTGCTCCATGTCCACCCACTTATCTTGGTACTTATATTGATTTTGATTCTCTGGATTTAGTTCATACACGTAAAGGTCTTCTCCATCCGTTTCAAAAACGGTAAGTCCCCACGTGCCATATTCGTTATGACCAATAGATATTCCCGGAATTTCTGGCTCTCCACCACCAATAACATTCCATCCAGGAGCAACTAGATGTGCCATGTAACGTAACGACGGAACGGCTATTCTTCTATGTGGGTCATTTGCCATATAGGTGTTCCCATCTTCCATAAGATTACCGCTTACTACCCAATTGTTACTGCCAATAGCTAGGGAGTCATTTTTTCCGTTCAGTAGGGTAATTACGGCTTCTTTATCCTGTTTATTTTGATAACTAGCTATAATATCTTCTTTTTCAAATAGTACAGATTTGCGATAGGCGTGATATGGTGCTAGGATGTCTTGTGAGAGTAAATTGGCATTAATGCTCGAATCTAGTTTTAGGTTGGGGTCTTTTGGGTGAAACCAAAATAGTTCCTTAGCTTTTTGTTCTCCTAACAAGGCCACAGCCCGACCCACCTGTAATTCTTCGTCAATATTTCCTAATAGTCCTTGATGTCTGGATATGACGACTTCTGGAGTCCATTTTTGAGGCTGTATGTCCAACATTTTAAATTCGATTGGGAGTAGTTCAGGTGTTTTTAGTATTGCGTCGATGTAGGCATTTACACCATCGGTATATGCCGTAATAATTTCAACTCCTTGATCGTGATAATGATTCATTTCTGTCTTCATGTCACCTCTAAATTTAAAGAGTCGTGTTCCGATGTCTCTTTTTAGCTCTCGTTCCCCCAAAAGTTCTGCAACTGTACCCGTGGCTTGTCTACGCCATATTTCAAATTGAAACAGTCGGTCTTCCGCTGCCGCATAGCCTTGTGCAAAGAAAAGGTCGTGCTGATTTTTGGCATAAATGTGATTGATGCCCCATTCATCACGGACAATTTCTACGGACTCTTGTAATCCTTCTAGTTTCAGTTCATCGCTCGCTGTGGCAGGTGATTCTTTGCATGAAAAAGAAAGTGTAAGTATGCTGAGGAACAATAGCTGTTTCATATGGGTCGGTTTTGTTGGTGTCTAACTGTCAACCTAAAATTACCCTTTTTAATTTAGAATTCGTAATCGATTTAGAATAGTTTGGTTTAATCTGCAATTTTTACAATTAAGTTTAGTTCACAAAAAAAGCCCAGCATATGCCGGGCTTTTAAGACAATTGATGGTTAATTTATTTTCCTTCGTACTTTTCTGAATACCGTTTCCAAAGTTCTGTTTGGTGTGTTTCCAATGAAATCATTCGGCCATCGATAAACGCATGGGTCAATTGATTACCACGCATGTCCAATGCATCTCCCTTAGAAACAAATAAAGTAGCGCTTTTACCTGTTTCCAAGGTGCCGTAATCCGCATCTATACCTAAAATCTTAGCAGTATTTCCTGTAATCAACTGCAAGGCTTTTTCTTTGTCTAAACCTTGCTGACTAACTTGCCCTGCGTAAAACGGTAAGTTTCTAGTTTGAAAATTAGAAGCGTCCGAATTTTGAAGTCCCACGAGCAATCCTGCATCTACCAATAACTTAGGAAGCTTATAAGGTAAATCGTAATCGTCATCGTCATAGTCCGGTAGTCGATGTGTTGATTGCACCAATACCGGGATGTTGTTTTTCTTTAAAAAGTCGGTAATCTTATACGCATGGTAACCGCCAACTAATACGACATTTTTTGCACCATTGGCTTTTAAGGTATTAACGGCATCTATAATCTCGCGCTCCCCTTCGGCGTAAACATATAATTTTTGTGAACCGTCAAAAATACCTTTCATTGCTAAGAAAGCCGGATTAAGTTCCTTTGACTTTGCTTTTCCGTAGGCAATGGCGTTTTCCATAAAATGAACTACCGCTGTGGTCTGTTCCGCATAGTCCTTATTTGGAGAGTAGCCAGGATCTTCACCTGCCCACCATCTGCCTTGTTTAAAGCTACTTGGCCAATTGAGATGAATACCGTCATCTACTTTTATGGCAGCATCCTCCCAGTTCCACGCATCAAACTGAACTATCGAGGAAGTGCCCGATATACGTCCGCCTTGCGGTGCTATCTGTCCTAGCAACACACCATTAGGTCGCATGCTTTCAACAACCTTAGATTCGGCATTGTAAGCGATTAAACTACGTACATGTGGTATGATATCACCAATTTCGTCGGTATCGTCACTCGCCCTAACGGCATCAACTTCTACCAATCCTAATGTTTTGGCCGGTGCTATGAATCCAGGATAGATGTGTTTTCCAGTAGCGTCTATTACATTGCCTTTACGGGCTATTTTGTTATTGGCACTCCCCACAAAGGTCAGTTTTCCTTCCTCGAACATGATCAAGGCATTTTCTATTACTTCTCCATTTCCTAAATGTGCAGTTGCACCTTCAATGGCGATAGCTTCGGTCTGTTTGGCGGCCGGTGTTTGCTGTGCTATTCCGTTAAAGGAAAGCAATACTGCCGCAAGTATACTTATGTATTTTTGCATTTTGCTACTATTTAAGATTAAAATGATTAAAGGCTGTCGCATGTAAGTTCTCGTTTTACGCTTTTCTTCGGTGCTTGCATTTTATTGCCTCCCACTTTTTCGTTCAGCATCATTTTCACTAATTCGTTACGTTCTTTTTTGATGGCTACTCGTTGTTGTTTGTCCATTTCCAAATCAAAATATGTTACACCTTCTATCATTGTTTTTTCCGCTTTGGCGTAGATAGACATGGGGTGACCAGACCATAGGACCAAATCTGCATCCTTACCTACTTTTATGCTTCCTGTTCGATCATCCAAATGTAAAAGCTTTGCCGGATTTATTGTGACCATTTTCCAAGCTTCCAACTCTGTCATACCTCCATATTTTACAGTTTTTGCTGCTTCTTGGTTTAATCTTCTTATCATTTCACGGTCATCGCTATTAATGGCTACTGTTACCCCTTGTTTCTGCATGATTGCCGCATTGTAAGGAATAGCATCGTTTACCTCAAACTTGTACGCCCACCAGTCACTAAAAGTTCCTGCACCTACACCATGTTCCGCCATTATATCGGCAACTTTATATCCTTCTAAAATATGTGTGAATGTATTTACTCGGAAATTAAACTTTTCAGCTACTTTCATCATCATATTAATTTCACTCTGTACATAAGAGTGACAACTGATAAAACGCTCGCCGTTAAGTATTTCTGCTAGAACTTCCATTTCTTCGTCATAGCGGTAGGCTTCTCCGCTTTTCTTTTTAGTGTCGTATTCCTTGGCACGTTGAAAGTAGTTCATGAACACCTGTTCTACACCCATACGCGTTTGTGGAAAACGAGATCTACTGCCCCAGTTGGATTGTTTTACGTTTTCTCCCAAAGCGAATTTTATGAACTTAGGGGAGTTATCGTATATGAGTGCGTCTGCTTCTTCTCCCCATTTTAATTTTAAAATGGCCGAACGACCACCAATTGGGTTTGCAGAACCGTGTAATAATTGCAGCGAGGTAACGCCACCAGCTAAGGAGTGATAAATACCCATATGTTCTGGGTCAACTACATCTTCCATTTTTACTTCGGCAGTACTGTTGTGTCCTGCTTCGTTAACGGCTAGTGCTGCAATATGGGAGTGTTCGTCAATAATACCGGCGGTAACATGTTTTCCTGTAGCATCGATTACTTTAGCGCCACCTGCACTTAGGTCTTTTCCTATCTTGGTGATTTTTCCGTTTTTAACCAATACATCCGTATTCTCTAAAATGCCATCATCCTCGCTAGTCCAAACTGTGGCATTCTTGAACAAAACGTTCTCTTGTTTAGGTATGGATTTATACCCATATCCCACATTTGGAAAAGTTACTGGCATTACCTTTGGTGCTTCCGTCTTGGAATCTTCTTTGTCTTTTTTTTCGAAGGCTGATTTTTTTACTGCCGTAAAAAAGCTATCGGTGCCATCGGGTAGTATAAGCCTTCCAGCAAGATTGTCGGTTTCTTTTGTTACAGCACCCGTCATTCTATATGTTTTTTCTCCGCTATCGGTAGAAAAGGAAAGCTGAATCCAATTATCGTTATAAATAAGTTTGGAAGTAAGTTTTATCGTATCCTGTTTTACTGCAACTGTAGGTTTTGCAATTTCACCCATTATGGAAACATCGTAAGTTTGACCTTGCAAGGCTAATGTGTAATCACCTCTTATGTCCTTGGTATCCTTGTCGTTTATGATATTTTGTGTTCCTTGTACCCAGTTTTCGTATAGGGTGGTAGATTTGTCAAAAATATCTCCGGATGTAATAAGGAAATTAGCATAGGCACCAGTTTTTAACGAACCTATTTTACCCTCTTTTCCTAGAATCTGTGCCGGTACGGTAGTTAATGCCTCTAAAGCTTTGGTTTTTGGCAGTCCGTATAAAATGGCCTTCATCAGGTTCTCCTTGAACTTGGACATAGATTTCAACTCGTAGGGAGTAATTGAAAATGCGACACCGTTTTCTGCCAATACCTTAGGATTGGTAGGAGCTTGGTTCCAGAAGCGCATGTCCTGCAAGGAAACATATCCTTCTTGGTAGGGATCTGAAACATCATAAGCTTCAGGGAAATCTATCGGAATAATAAATCTGGCGTTAGTTGCCTTGATTTCTGCAATCCGTTCAAACTCGTTTCCACCTCCTAAAATAGTGTATTGTATTCCGGCCGCATCCCCAATTTTATCGGCTCTAAGGGCATGTCCCTTGTCTTTTGCCTCAAATATTTGTACCATTCCGGAGTTGGCGTTCAACGCTTCTAAGGAACGGTCTTTGGTGGTTGAATTACCCTTGGCGTACCAAGCCGCATCGCTATACATTTGTCTAAGCAGGGCGAGTGTTCCCATTAAGGAAGACGGATAGGATTGTCTTTTTAGTGCGCTCCTCTCTAGTGAAAAATACTGCGCAGAACGGTCATCTAATATTCTATTGGCATCTGTTCCGCCTCCATTTAGGGCAATAAGAACTCCTGTTCCTCTAGCAATGCCATCATGAATATGGGAGTTTACGACACCAAAACCGGCTTCTATATGCTCTTTGGCTGATTTTTCATCATATTTGAATTTGGAGATGGCATCATTTTCTGGCATGATATGATCGTTCCAGTAAAATCCTTCTCGTTCCGCTTCGTATTGAGAAGACCGGCCACCACCACTTGGTTTTTTAGCTTGCTCCACACCAAATTTAGAGTATACATCTATAAACGAAGGGTAAATGGATTTTCCTTTTAAATCTACCGTAATAGTATTGGCCGGTAGGTTTAAGGAACTTCCTACATTTACTACTTTGCCATTTTGAATTAGTAGTGTACCCTTGTTGATTACCTCTGTCGGGGTTACGTAAATCTTAGCGTTGGTAAAGGCCGTATAATTATTGTTATTAGCCTTTACGCCCTCGTTTTCAGGAAAGTAATCCTGTGCAAATAAAAATGCGCTACACCAAAATAGGCATACCGTCAGCATTGTTTTTTTCATTTGTAGTGAGTTTCTGTTAGTTGCTTTAAAAATACTATTTCTTGTCTTAATGGGCTATTGTTTGTCTTATTTTAACAGGAGGAAGGTGGTTTGGGTTCAAGGTTTAGTCCAAGCCAAAATAATGTTGACAGCTTTTTGTTTGAAATTGAAATTGATACTTGAACTTTACAAAGGATACTCTTTGTGATAGGCAACAAGTAACGACACCACCGCATTATAACTTTGAATACCTTGTGCTTGATTGTTTGCTTTTAAAAACGAGTTGAATATGAATTTAAAAACGGGCTCCAATGGATTTTCATATTGATTCCAAAAAGTGGACATTTCTTGAAAATTTAGCTTTACGCCACCATTTAATTCAACTAGGAGTACATCAAAAATAGCCGGGTCTCCTCTACTTACATCATTTAGGCAGTAGCCAAGCGCGTAGGAGTAGGCTGTATATTTAAAATAGATATCTTCATTATTAACAGTTACCAGATACCCTATGAAATTGGTTTCGTTTTCTGCCGAGTAGCCCAACTGATGTCCAATTTCATGCCCCGCCACTACTGGAAAACGAAAATTTGGAAGGAGTCCGTTTACCTGCGCCTCATTGGTGAAAGGGTTCAAATACCCAGCGTAGCCCATATAGCTCAAGGCTTTACTGTACAATGATGTTTTTATGCTAGGAGTAGTATAGGTTAAGAACGGATGATTTTTTGTTAGCTTTTTATACCCAGCTACCGTCATGCTAAATTGCTTCTTTTGACTATACGGAATGACCACGTTGACGGCGGAATCTTTTGTGATTTGGAGTTGTAGTTCGTTTGTTTTTTTGATGAGCTGCCTTGTAAAATCAACCAGTTCTTTATAATCCTTGGTTTCTTCCAGTTCAAATTTAGTAGCTATAGGGGTTCTATAATAATTAAACCCCCACATAAAATGGAAGGTAAAATAGGCAATAGAGAGCACCATGGTAACATCCCTTAAAAACATAACTTTGTTTTTAAGTAGCCTGCGTCCGTTTTTATAAAGATACCCTAAGGCAAGAATCGTTAGAGCTGTATAAAAAAGGTCTCCTACCGAAAAGGGTACCCAACCGAATAAAAATCGAAATGAATTTGAAATTAAGGGATAAATACCGTTGCTGTAATAGGTTTCTATCCATTCTGTATGTGAACCTAACCACTTTACAAGTATAATTTGGGGCAGTAGGGAAAGTGCTATTCCTGTCTTGAGGTTCATCTTCATTGCTTCAAAAATAGTGAAATCCTTTTTCTGTTAGTATTTTTACTCTGTTATCGAGATTTTTATATTCCGACGCTTATGTCGAAATTAACTATGAATTTACTTTCAATACCTCCTGGGCTTGCTTGGAGTTATTTTACTGCCGAGAACTTTGATGCTATGAACAAAGAAATACTAGACTTACAACCTGAAAGCGTATGGAAAAACTTTTCCAAATTGAATGCGGTACCACGGCCTTCCAAAAAAGAGGAGCGCGTTATCGCTTTTGCTTTGGATTTTGGAATGTCTTTGGGACTGGAATCTTTCAAGGACGAGGTAGGGAACGTAATCATAAGAAAACCGGCGACTGCGGGAATGGCCCATAAGAAGATGGTGACCCTACAATCCCATTTGGATATGGTGCACCAAAAGAATGCTGACACCGATTTCGATTTTGATACACAAGGGATTAAGATGTTCATTGACGGAGATTGGGTAAAGGCCGAAGGAACAACATTAGGTGCTGATAATGGTATGGGCGTTGCGTCTATAATGGCACTTTTAGAGAGTACCGATATTGAACATCCACCGCTTGAGGCACTATTTACAATTGATGAGGAAACAGGAATGACTGGCGCTTTTGGACTTAAAGGTGGAATATTAAAGGGCGAACTATTATTGAATTTAGATACCGAAGAAGATGATGAAATCGATATCGGTTGCGCAGGAGGAATAGATGTAACCGCCAAAAGAACATACACCGAAAAAATGGCAGTTCACGGTGTTGTAGGCTACCGAATTGAAGTAAACGGATTAACCGGTGGGCATAGCGGCATAGATATTCATAAAGGCTTTGGTAATGCAAATAAAATAATGAATCGGCTGCTGTACGTGGGTATGGCATTTCATATGAGAATAGGTACTTTGGAAGGAGGTAGTCTTAGGAACGCCATTCCTAGAGAAAGTTGGTGTTTGATTAATATTGACAAAAAACAGGAAGTTTCATTTTTAGCGGCTATTACTGCCGTTTCGCAAAATATAAAAGAAGAATTAGCATTAGTAGAACCCAATCTTCAGATTAATTTCACTACTATAAAACCAAGTAAAAAAGTTATGGGTCTTGGTGCTCAAGGTAAGTTCATAAGAGGAGTATATGGAGCGCTTAATGGGGTTTATGCCATGAATGCAACAATACCGGATTTGGTGGAAACATCAAATAATATTGCTCGCATACAGCTAAACAATGGTGCTATTAGCATAGCATGTTTAACACGTTCTTCCGTAGAAACAGGAAAATTAGATCTGGCAAACAGTTTAAAATCGGTCTTTGAACTTGCAGGATTTGATGTGACGTTTAGCGGATCTTACCCCGGTTGGAATCCCAATCCGAATTCTGAAGTTTTAAAAGTTGCAAAGAAACTGTACAAAGATTTATTTAAAGAAGATGCTAGAGTAGTGGCGTGCCATGCGGGACTTGAATGTGGGATTCTTGGTCAAAATTATCCAGATGTGGATATGATCAGTTTTGGTCCTACCATCGTAGCCCCCCATTCTCCAGACGAGCGTGTATCTATTTCATCCGTTCAGAAATTCTGGAAGTACTTACTTGAAATCTTAAAGCATACACCATAACCAAAATGGCTAGTTCCATTTTGGTATTACGATTCCTACTCTAATAAAAACTGAAAAGGGTGCTGGGTACCCTCTAATATCATAATCCTCTGCATGACGACCATGCCAATATATAATAACATGAAGGCCTTCTTCAATGGCATTATCAATAATCGTAAATATTTTTTGTATTTCTATTTCGGGATTCGTTATATAGCCATCAACATCTTCTATGCTCATCGCTGCCCTAATAACGGTAATTTGCCAATCGCTCTTAGCCAAGCGACTATTTCTGGAGTGTAATACTGGTGCATACATTGTTGCCCTATTAACGAGATGTCTCTTGTTTGTATGGGCTCATAATTTTTATCAACTATGCGATCGCTTTCTGCACGAAGTTGCCCGTGTATGGAAACAATGGTAACTTAATCTTTGGGTTTTGGTTGGGAAACTTCAACTTCATAATCGTTTGTGGTGTTACTTTATCTTTATTCTTTAGAAGGATTACAGAAATAGCCAACAAAAAAAGTAGCGAACATAAAAGTAAAACGGTTGTTTACTTTAATATAAGCTACTCTTTACGTTTACTCGTTTAACGAGATTGGAATTATTCTATTTCCTTTCGTTCATTTTACCTCGTTTTGGAACGAAGGCTAGCAGATTATTGACCTCTAATTCCGGTCAGTTCTATATCAAAGATAACATCGGAATTAGGTGGAATTGGACCCGCACCTTGCTCGCCCCATCCTAAATGCGACGGAATAAATAAACGAAGTTTATCACCCACCTTCATGCTTAACATCCCTTCCTCGAACCCCGCTACGAGGCCGGAATTGGTAGCATAGGTCATGGGAGCTGGCATATACCCACCGCCTTGTGCTTTCCGTTCATCGTATTTACCGTATTTTTTGGCTATTTCTTCGTAGTTGCTTTCAAAAAGTGATCCATCCGTTAAGTAGCCCGAATACATCATATCTACCTTTTGTCCTATTTTTGGTTTTTCACCAGTACCTTCATTAAGGACTAACACTTTTAATCCAGATGGTAGTTGTTTTGCTTTGGCAGATTGGGTTTCCAGTTCGGTAGCAAAGGCTGACATCATTCCCATGATGGCGGCTTGTTTTTCAGCTTTTTCTTTTTCTATGGCTGCCAAACGTTCTTCCTCGTTGTCAAAGTAGTTTGACATAATTTTTATAGCATCAAAGTTTTTGGCCTCTTTACCATTTCTAATAATTTTAACGGTGGTCATAGTAACACTGTCTACTGGTTTGTTTCCCGCAGCTACGGTAACATTTGCAATGGAGTCTACTACGGCTAGGCCTTCAACAACCTCTCCGAAAATGGTATGTACTCCGTCTAGCCAAGGCGTAGGATTATGAGTTATAAAGAATTGGCTTCCATTAGTTCCGGGTCCACTGTTTGCTGAAGAAAGCAGTCCTTTTCTATCATGTTTTAAAGAGTCGTTGAACTCATCCATAAAACGGTATCCCGGATTCCCGGTTCCAGTTCCGGTGGGGCACCCTCCCTGTATCATAAAGTCTTTCATTACACGATGAAAAATAAGGCCATCATAATACTTTTTATCTTTGAAATTTGGACTTACAAAAGGGCTATTTCCTTCTGCTAATGATACGAAATTAGCAACGGTAACAGGTGTTTTAACATGCTCCAAACGAACTATAATATCACCTTTAGTTGTTTTGATATCTGCAAATAAGCCATCACCTAAATCTGTATGTTGACTGGTCTTACAACTTGCAAGCGCTAAAGCGAATACGGCTAAAACATAAATTTTTTTGAACATAATGGTAAATTTAAATATCTGATTTAAGTTATTGTTTTTCAATTTTTAATATTTCTATCGTAGATTTTAGAGGCACGTTCGTTCCAATTCGTTGGTTGTCTCCATGAATCCCATAACCTAATGAAGATGGGAATAAAAAAGTAGCTTTTTCACCTTCCTTTAATAATTTAACCGCATTTCTAATTCCAATAAAAAGCTCTTGTTTATCTACCCTGTAGGTTACTACACCAATATCTTTCTGTGAATATAAAGTGTCGTTTTCGAGCGTAAGAAGGTCGTAGTTCATAACTACAAGGTCGTCGGTTTTTGGCGTGTAGTTTGTACTATCGTTAACGGCTAGGTATCGATACCAAGAACCGAAGGCTGTATGGTTGTAATGTTTTAGGGAATCAGTTTTAATAATATCCTTTATTTGTTGCTCTTCCGATTGAAGTAATTTTTTACTCCGTTCTATGGATGCCTTGAAAAAGCTGCCGCTTTTTGTCTGTACAGGCTTTCTTGGTTCAGGACCAGCGCAGCTCATTATCATTAGCAATACAATAATTCCAAACCCGGTTTTCATACAGTAAGTTCTTTTTTGAATTGTGGTAGTAATGATTCAAAATACTTTGTGGTTTCAGCAATGGATACATCGCTTTTTCCTCCTGCTGCATTGGTGTGGCCACCTCCATCAAAAAACTGTCTAGCAAAATTGTTAACAGAAAAATCACCCACGGACCTAAAGGATATTTTTAGAATGCCCTCCTCCTTATTTTCAATGAATATAACTGCAAATCGAATATTTTCCAAGGTTAAGCCATAATTGACAAAGCCTTCAGTGTCTCCTTTAGTGTACTTATACTGGTCTAGTTCGTCTTGACTAAGGGTAATGTATGTAGTGTTGTATTCCTTTAGGATGACCATATTTTTTAATGCACATCCCAATAGGTGCAATCTACTTGGTGAGTTCGTGTCATATATCCGACTGTGAATGGCCGCATTGTCCGCACCTTTTTCTATCAAATCTGCAACTACTCTATGCGTAGTGCTTGTAGTTGCCTTAAACTTAAAAGA
This sequence comes from uncultured Maribacter sp., assembly GCA_964353165.1. Lineage (GTDB taxonomy): Bacteria > Bacteroidota > Bacteroidia > Flavobacteriales > Flavobacteriaceae > Maribacter. Next base: position 77,869 of record CAYGUY010000001.1, on the reverse strand, counting down.
ACCAGTGTCTGTCATTATTCCAGTATAAATGCAGTCGGCCATTTCTTGGGTGATTTCATCGGTGGCATCTAAATATAATAAAAGATGGTATATCATTTCACATGTGGAACTCATATTTACATCGGAGTACATGATTGCGGCATAATCGGATGGTTCCTGATGATGGTCTACCATCACAAATGTGGCCTTCGCTTTCTCTAGGATAGGCGTCATTTGGCCAACTCTTCCAAGATGATTAAAATCTAAAGTGAAGATAATTTCAGCAGATTCAATTACGGTCCTTGCCTGCGTATTTTCCTTTTCAAAATTTAAAACGGAATCCGATCCGGGCATCCACTTTAAAAACTTTGGAAAATCGTTAGGTGCAACTACAACGGCATCATGTCCCTGATTGCTTAGGTAATGCCATAACGCCAAGGTGGAGCCTATAGCATCGCCATCGGGATTTTTATGCGGTAGTATCACTATTTTTTTTGGTAGTGATAGTAGGTTTTTAAGGGCATTTATGTGCTCTAAATTCATGGCGGCAAAGATACAATTTAATAACCTAAGGGTGAAAATGAAAGTGTATTTTTGTAGTGCTTAAAATCATAGCGTATGCGAATTTTACTTTTACTTCTTTTTTTAAACATTGCCATTTCTTGTGGTCCAGCTAAAAATACTGTACAAGGTAAGGATGAATTCATAATTGCTTTTGGTTCATGTAACAAGGCTTCTTTACCCAATTTGTTATGGGACGATATACAAAAAACAAATCCTGATGTTTGGATATGGGGTGGGGACAATATTTATGCCGATACGGATGATATGCAAAAATTAGCGCGCATGTATGAAGCTCAAAAAGAGATACCGGGCTACAAAAAGCTAACTGCTGTAACACCAATAATTGGCACATGGGATGATCATGATTATGGTTTAAACGACGGTGGAACTGAATTTGTTGCCAAAAGAGAGAGTCAGCAAAAATTTCTGGACTTTATGGATGTTCCCGCTAATAGTTCTCGCCGTAAACAGGAAGGAGTATATGCTTCTCATGAGTATTCGGTACATAGAGGGAGCGTAAAAGTAATTGTTTTGGATACTCGCTATTTTAGAACTGAACTAACACCTGATACAGAAACAAAAAAGCGAACAAAACCTAATGAGTATGGAGAAGGTACGGTGCTTGGAAACATCCAGTGGCAGTGGTTGGAGGATGAATTGGAAAACTCAAGAACAGATTTTAATATTATTGTAAGTAGTATTCAGGTACTTTCCAATGAACACGGGTTTGAGTGCTGGGGTAATTTCCCACATGAAGTAGATCGTTTTAGACGTACTGTAGCCAATAGTAATGCCAAGGGTGTTATTGTTCTATCTGGAGACCGACATATATCGGAAATTTCTAGAACAGAGGTTGCCAATTTATCGTATCCTTTAATTGATTTTACAAGTAGTGGTTTAACGCATGCCTACAAAAGTTTTACTAGCGAACCAAATCCGTTTAGGGTAGGTGAGGTAGTCAGTACAGAGAGTTTTGGCACGGTAAGCTTAAATTTTAACACTAAAACAGCTGTATTACGCATACTAGGTGACAATGGTTCGGTACTTGGCGAACTACGACAATCCTATGAATAGTTGTAGGTTCATCATAAAAACGTATTTTTGCGCAAAATTTTAGATATGAGTACACATAGAACATTTACAATGATTAAGCCAGATGCCGTTGCTAACGGTCACATAGGGGCTATATTGGAAAAAATTGCTGCTTCTGGTTTTAAGATTGTAGCTATGAAGTATACGCAGTTAAGTCTTAGGGATGCGCAGGAGTTTTATTCGGTTCATAAAGAGCGTCCGTTTTTTGGTGAGTTGGTCGAGTTTATGACAAGAGGTCCCATTGTTGCTGCTATCTTGGAAAAAGAAAATGCAGTTGAGGATTTTAGAGCTTTAATAGGTGCTACCAATCCTGCGGAAGCTGCCGAGGGTACCATTAGAAAACTATTCGCTACGGATATCGCTGAAAATGCGGTACATGGTTCTGATAGTGACGAAAATGCCGCCATAGAAGGAGCGTTTCACTTTTCGGGAAGAGAGATTTTTTAAGTATTTTTCAACATATGAAGGACCGATTCATTTAGGAACTGAGTCGGTCTTTTTGTTTTAGGTATATAGCGATAGTTTCAGCTCGATAAAAATTAATTGGCATAAGGCAATAATAGAGGCTATTTCAAAGAAGTTATTCAAAATGAAATTTCCCTATTTAGGTTGCCGCAATCTTTTGCGTCTCAGGACACCAGTGTTACAGGTTAGCGAAGAACAATTTTTTTTACTAAATTTTTTCCAAGCTCTTCATTTAACATGGTAATAATTTTAGAAGTGCCTAGGCTAAGTTCTTCTCGAAGAACGGAGGAGGAAAGCGATACGAATAGTGTATCGTTTCTTAGTTCTATAGCTGTTGTGTAATTGTTAACACCGTTCCCCATAAGCCTTACCCAAGCGGCTCTTGCATCTACTTTATCTATTCCACCCTGCAGCTTGTTTTTTTGGATAAAGGCAGACAGCGCCTCTTTCATATTAAGATTGTCGTTTTCTCTTTTGGCCATGCTATGGTGTAATACTTACGGGTTCAAATCTTTTGTAGTGGTACTCTATACCCTCTTCGTTCTGTATGAAGAATTTGTTTTCGGTTAAGGACTTTAATGTTTCCTTCCATTCACTAAGGTCGTTTTTATAACTTAGGATATAGGTTTCCTCATCAATCAATATTTTAAAAGGTTCCGCATCATCCGATGTTTCATAATTTCCATCAAACCTAGGCATCATTTTTTTCTTAAACCCTTTTAGTCCTTCTAATTTAATAAAATCTATGGTAGCGTTCATTTTGTATTCTTTTACTCCTCCGTTAGGAAAGACCACCCTTTCAATTTCCCAATATCCATTAAGCAAATCTAATTTGTCTTCGGTTACAGAGGTACATGAAAGTAGCAATCCAAAACATAAATAAAGTAGTAAATGCTTCATGGTATTATAGTTTGAATATTTTATAGGATTGATGTATTTTTTTTACAACGTTCTCGGTTCTATCGGGGTGGGTGTCGCTCACAAATATCTGCCCAAAATTTTCATCGTTTACCAGGGTAATAATATGAGCAACACGGTTCTCATCCAATTTATCAAAAATATCATCCAAGAGCAAGATAGGTTTGGTTTTGGAAATTTCTAGCATAAATTGAAACTGGGCAAATTTCAAGGCGATCAAAAATGATTTTTGCTGTCCTTGGCTTCCAAACTTTTTAATAGGATATTCCGCTATGGTAAAACTAAGGTCGTCTTTATGAATACCGACACTGGTGTACTGTAGCGCCCTATCTTTATCCAAGTTTTGTTCTAACAAGCTTGCCATGCCATGTAGCTGAAGTTTACTGTCATAACTAAGATGCACTTCTTCTGTATTTCCCGTAATTGCCTTGTATTGGTTCTTGAATATGGGGATAAATTTTTCTAAAAACTCACTGCGTTTGGTAAATATTTCTGATCCATATGTGCTTAATTGATTATTGTATACAGCCAGTGTCTGCTTGTCAAAAGTATGATTAGCAGCAAAATACTTTAAAAGCGCATTACGTTGGGAAAGTACTTTGTTGTAGTTTATTAAAGATTGCAGATACGCCTTGTTGGATTGGGAAATGACCCCGTCCATAAATTTTCTTCTCACATCACTACCTTCCGAAATAAGGTCTCGATCTGCTGGAGAAATCATGACTAAAGGTAATAAACCAATATGATCTGCAAAGCGGTCGTAGGCCTTGCCATTGCGTTTAATAATTTTTTTATTGTTCCTTTTTAAGCTGCAAACAATTTTTTCCTCCCGATTTTCCTTCTCAAAAAGTCCTTCTATTACAAAAAAGTCGGTTCCATGCTTTATATTCTGAGTTGCAATGGGGTTAAAATAACTTTTTCCGAATGAGAGGTGGTATATAGCATCCAAGATATTGGTCTTGCCTTTGCCATTATCACCTACAAAGCAGTTTATTTTAGAATCGAACAGTAAGTCTTTTGACTCAAAATTTTTATAGTTTAGAAGGGATACCTTTTTAAGAAACATTAAAATTTACTGAATTTTTGATTTGGATAGGCCTATTTCACCCGAATAATTCAAAAATAACGAATAAATACGCCACTGGATTTCAATAAAAACTTTATTTTTGCGCGACCAATAAATTTTGAGATGGCAACATATAAGAAAAGAGGATTTAAACCACAAACGAAGGCAGAGATTCAGGAGTTTGACGAACAAGAAAGCACAACGGCAGAAGTGTTTAGTAGCTTGGACGAAGGGGCATCTAGAACAGAGGAGTGGGTATCTAAAAACCAGAATTATATCTTAGGTATTATAGGCGTCATAGCGATTGGTGTATTGGGCTACTTGGCTTACGTGCAATTTGTGCAAAAACCAAAAGAAACCAATGCGGCAAATGAAATGTATTACCCACAACAATATTTTGACCAAGCTTTAGCGAGTGCCACTGCTAAGGATTCGTTATTTACGTTGGCCTTAGAGGGCGGTGAGGGAAAGTATGGATTTTTAGATATCATAGAAGAGTATAACGGGACTAAAGCAGCTAACTTGGCAAGTTATTCTGCGGGGATGGCTTATTTGAATATGAGCAAGTATCAAGAAGCCATTGGTTATTTGGAGGATTTTAGTTCTGATGATGAGATTCTAGGGGCCTTGGCCAAAGGAGGTTTGGGTGATGCCTTTATGCAGCTGGACCAAGCTTCGGACGCGTTGGGGTATTACGAGGCTGCGGCAGCACATAGTACAAATGATTACACTACGCCTAAATTTTTATACAAAGCAGGTGTAACTGCTCTTGAAATGGGTGATAAAGGTAAAGCCTTAAGTTTTTTCCAACGCATTAAAGATGAGTTTTCCGGTTCTGAAGCGGCAACTTCTATCGATGCCTTTATAGGTATGGCAAAAGCTGGTTCATAATGGCAACAGCGAACAAAAATTTATCGGCTTACGATAAGGCAAAGATCCCAAGCGCGAATAAATTTCGGTTTGGGATCGTTGTTTCTGAATGGAATCCTGAAATTACCGAGGGCTTATACAATGGTGCGGTCACGACGCTTTTAGATTGTGACGCCCTTGATGCTAATATTGTGCGATGGAACGTTCCAGGTAGTTTTGAGCTTACATTTGGTTGTAAGAAACTGATACAAAATGGAGGTTTTGATGCTGTAATAGCGATTGGAAGTGTAATACAAGGAGAAACCAAACATTTTGATTTCGTATGCAGCGCAGCCGCGCAGGGAATTATGGATTTAAACGTTCGGACCGATGTTCCTGTTATTTTCTGTGTTCTTACCGATAACACCCTACAGCAATCGATAGACCGCAGCGGGGGAAAGCATGGTAATAAAGGTACTGAGGCGGCTATAGCGGCTATAAAGATGGCTGCTCTTGGCGGTATGGTTTAATTCTTTTTCTTATTCTTTTATTTTTTGCTTCTTGCAGTAAGGTTATTAAGATAATCTGTTACATAATAGGACTGTTAACAAATTTTGGCACTACTTATTGTGAGCAGTTTTTTGTTTTTAAGTAACTTTGGAACTATGGGAATGCTGAGCAAAATAACGCGATTGCGTAGAAACAGACAGTACGACTACAATCCTAGGTATTATGATGATAAGGGAAAGGGTAATCCCTATAAACTAGAACCTAAATTTGACAAATACAGAAGCACCTTAACGAACCAACGCGGGTTAAAAAATAAAATTAGTAATGCCCTAGAGGACTCACGTAGGGAAGGAGATCGTAGTTTGAAAATACGAATGGCGATTATATTAGCTGTTTTGGTCTTTATTTTTCTATTTATTATAGATTTTGACCTCACTATATTCTTTTCCTAAATAATGGCGGATATCATAAGACTCTTACCGGACCACGTAGCAAACCAAATTGCTGCCGGTGAAGTGGTACAACGCCCTTCTTCAGTAGTTAAAGAACTATTGGAAAACGCTATTGACGCTGGAGCCACAGAAATTAAACTTATTGTAAAGGATGGCGGTAAAACACTTATCCAAGTTGTGGATAACGGAAAAGGAATGACGGTTACCGATGCACGTTTAAGTTTTGAGCGGCATGCTACTTCTAAAATCGAAAAGGCAGAAGATCTTTTTAATTTAAATACTAAGGGGTTTAGAGGGGAAGCTTTGGCCTCTATTGCCGCCATTGCCCATGTGGAAATGATGACGAAGACCGAGTCTGATGAGGTGGGTACGCATATTAAAATTGAAGGCAGTAAAATTAGTAGTCAAGAGGTGGTGGTAGTACCGAAGGGTACTTCAATGTTGGTAAAGAATCTTTTTTTCAACATTCCTGCCCGAAGAAATTTTCTAAAATCTAATCAAGTAGAGTATCGTCATATAACGGATGAATTTCACAGGGTGGCCTTAGCGCATCCCAAAATCGCATTTCATTATTATAATAACGGTAGTGAGGTATTCGTGCTGCCTTCAAATGATTTTCGAAAACGAATCGTTAGTATTTTTGGTAGAAAGGCAAACGAGAAATTAGTACCTGTGCATGAAGATACTCAAGTTGTGCGTATTTCAGGTTTTGTTCAAAAACCGGAGTTTGCCAAGAAGAGTAGGGGAGAGCAGTTTTTCTTTGCAAACAACCGATTTATTAAAAGTCCATATTTACATCATGCTATCCTTGGGGCTTTTGAAGGTTTAATTAGACCCGGAACACATCCAGGTTATTTTCTTAATTTGGAAGTAGATCCAAGTACTATAGATATAAATATCCATCCTACCAAAACGGAGGTGAAGTTTGATGATGAGCATACCTTATATGCCTACTTAAAATCCGCTGTTAAGCATAGCTTGGGTCAGTTTAATGTTGTGCCAGCCATAGATTTTGAACAGAATCAGAACTTGGAAACTCCTTATACATATCAAAATAAACAGGTTTCTGTGCCAAATGTATCCGTAAACGCAGGTTTTAATCCGTTTAAGGAGGAGACCCACACGGTTTCTCGTGGTGGACGTGATGGAGGCTTTAGTAAGCCAAGTGCCCAAGGATGGGAGCATCTCTACGAGGGATTACCTAATAAAAGGGAATTTAGGCCAAGTACCATCACCTTTGAATCGGAAGAAATACATAGTACTATTTTTGATTCGGAAAAGGACCAAAACGATAAGGTAACTACTACGTTTCAGCTACGAAAAAAGTATATTATAACCACCATCAAATCGGGTATGGTGGTCATTAATCAAAGTAGGGCTCATCAGCGTGTGCTTTATGAAAAGTTCCTTAAAAATATTACGATTAAAGAGGCTGTGAGCCAGCAATTACTCTTTCCGCTTTCTTTAACTTTTTCTACATCTGAATTGGATATATTAAAGGAAATTCAGGAAAGTCTTTGTTCGGTTGGTTTTGTATTCGGTACAATTGACTCAGAAACTGTTGAGGTAAAGGGGGTGCCAGTGGTAGTGATAGAAAGTGAAGTGCAGATGGTGATGGAACAGTTAATATCCGATTTTCAAATGGAAATTACTGCCGATAGTTTTTCGCAAAGCGATATGTTGGCAAAAACCTTGTCCAAGACACTTGCGGTTAAAACAGGTGAGTTTTTGGATGATAGATCTCAGTTGGCTTTAGTAAACGATTTGTTCGCCTGTAAAGAAACGACTTTGAGCCCCTTTAATAAACCTACTTACGTAACGATTACAGAAAATGATATTGATAGAAAATTTTTATAGATGGGTAGACTAACAGAAGCGATTAAGCATTTATTGATTATCAACATACTATTTTTTGTTGCTACTCAATTGTACGGAGATCAAATGTACCAGTGGTTTTCACTTTGGTTCCCTAAGAATGAAAATTTTGGCCTTTGGCAAATTCTTTCCCACATGTTCATGCACGGTGGTTTTATGCATATATTGTTTAACATGTATGCGTTATGGGCATTTGGCACTCCTTTAGAGCAAATGTGGGGTAGGAACAAGTTTTTTTTCTTTTATTTTTCGGCAGGTTTGGGAGCCGCACTCATACATACCGGAGTAAATTATTATCATTTTAATGTAGGCATGTCCGCATTGGTAGAAGCGGGAATTACTGAAGGGAATGTTATGGAAATTATATCTGGTGGACAATATAGTCCTGGCTGGTACGAGATTGCAGGAAAACCTATCATAGATAACTTTTTGAGTGCTTATAATACGCCTGCGGTTGGTGCTTCCGGTGCTATTTATGGGGTGTTGGTCGCTTTTGGTATGTCTTACCCAAATAGTGAGCTTTTCCTAATGTTTATTCCAGTTCCGGTAAAGGCAAAGTATTTTATTCCTGTTTTAATTGGTTTGGATTTATTTTCAGGAGTAACCGGCTATAGTCTTTTTGGTCAAGGAATCGCCCATTTTGCCCATATCGGCGGAGCGCTTTTCGGGTTTTTAATGATGTGGTATTGGAAGAAGAATCAATTCAACAATAATAGATGGAATTAGCATATGGCGCAGGGGAATCTTAAATATCAGTTCGGTAGATTATCGATTGCCGAAAAGTTAATAGCCATTAATGTGGCTGTTTTCATTGTGGAACGGTTGGCCACCTTTTTGTTGCAATTATCAAGTAATAGCTTTGTGCAGTGGTTTGAGTTGCCAAAGGACTTTTTCGACTTTTTATTGCAACCATGGTCCATAGTTAGTTATTCTTTTTTTCATGGCGGATTTGGTCATCTATTTTGGAATATGTTACTTATTTACTTTGTGGGGCGCATATTTCTAAATCTCTTTGATGCCAGGAGGTTTTTAAATGTATATCTCTTAGGTGTTATTATGGGAGGTTTCTTCTTTATCCTAGGATATAATATCTTTCCAGCCTTTTTTAACGTGAATGCCTATTTGATTGGTGCATCGGCAGGAGCTAGCGCTATACTTATTTTTATTTGCGCCTACATTCCCAATCAAGAAGTACGATTGATTTTTTTCAATGTAAAATTATGGTATATAGGTGCTTTTGTTGTGTTGATGGATTTAATTCAGCTTCCGGCAAGTGGTAATGCGGGTGGTCACTTGGCTCATTTGGGAGGCGCATTACTTGGATATTGGTACGCAAGACAATTGGTTAACGGGACCGATATTGGAGCTGGATTTTCAAGATTTTTAGACGCTCTTGTCAATCTTTTTAAGCGAAGTGAGAGGAAGGCCCCTTTAAAAACGGTGTATAATAGTAAAAAAGGAGGAACTGCACCTTCATCCAAAGCACAGTATGATAAGCAAAGTAACCAGAAAAAAATTGATGCTATTCTAGATAAGATTAGTAAATCTGGATATGAAAGTTTATCCAAATCAGAGAAAGATTTTCTTTTTCAAGCTGGTAAGGAGGATTAGCTTCAATGAAGAAATTATCGTTTTTTAACCGGATAGTATTTTATCTGAATCTTATTTTTTCGTTGGCCCTATTGGTAGCCTGTATTGTTCCCTATACCGATTCTGCTAGTTTAGCTTTTTTTAGTTTGGCAGTGCCCGCATTGGTAATTAGTAATCTACTTTTTGTGGTATATTGGTTTTTGTTCAGACGTTTATTGGCACTTCTACCATTATCGGTCTGTTTGTATGGTTACTTTGCATTGGGCTCCTTTATATCGCTCACTATTCCATCGAAGCAAGTCAAGGAAAGCGGTACGCTAAAACTGATGACATATAATGCTCTGGGATTTAGGGGCAAGGAGGATAGTTGGGAAAGTACTGCGGGTGATAGTATTGTGAAATTTATAGATGAGGAGGTTCCTGACATAATTTGCTTTCAGGAATATGATTCTAGGAAAATGGAAAAAAGTAATCTGAGAGATTATTCATATAGTGTTATTGACGATGAGTTTGGAGTTATAGATACGAGATTGAATCTAGCGATTTATTCTAAAAATAAAATTATAGGTAAAGGTTTTCTTGATTTTGGAAATACTTTTAATAGTGCTGTTTATGCTGATGTTTTATATAAAAGTGACACGCTTCGCATATATAGTGTTCACTTACAGTCCTTGAATATAAGGCCACGTGATCTTAAAAATGAAAGGTCGGACAGACTATTTGCAAGGTTGCGCAAGTCATTTCAGAAACAACGCCAGCAAGCTGAGATTCTTCGCATTCATATGGATTCCAGTCCCTATAAGAATATAGTAGCTGGGGATTTTAACAATAATCAATTCTCTAGCGTCTATTTTAAGATAAAAGGGGCTTTAAAGGATACGTTTGTGGAAAAAGGGAATGGTTATGGAGAAACAATCAACTTTTGGAAATTTCCTTTTCGTATCGATTTTATTTTGGTAGAGCCTTCGTTTAAGGTAATGGCACATCAAAATTATGATATAAACCTATCGGATCATGAGCCGATTATGGCCTCAATCAAAATACCCTCCGATAAATAGGCAGTCTACTAGATCAGCAAAAATATGCACAAGGAATGCGATTCCCCAAATACGAGTCTTTTTAAAGAATAACATTCCAATATATACTAGAATCGCCCAATAAGAATGAAATGGATGATAATCAATGCTACATCGCATAGAATCAAAAATTGGCGTGGCGAGAATGTGGTCTATATCTAAAACAATACCAGCCAATAAAATAAGCGCTACTTTTAACTTGTTTTCTTTGAAGAATATATAAGCAATACCTAAAGGAACTATAAAATGAACGCCGTAATGCAGCGAAAACCTAAGCATTATCGAATGATAGTTTGGTTTCTTTTAAATAGGTCGTAGTGTTAGGTCCTAGATTAAACAAAAGGTCCAATATGCTTAGATTTGGAATAAAGCCATGACGGTCACTAAAGACCTGTACATAGTCCGTTTGTGACAAATTAATCTTATTTTTTACGCTTACTAGTTGTCTGTAATCAACCTCGGTTTCTGGAATTAGGTTGAACACTGTCGTTTTTGCAATGGGCATGTCCAGTTGGAGGCAATCACAAATAGTTTCAATGGTTTTTAAGTTAAAGTCCATTAAATACTCAAATTCTGCATCGTATAAGGGTTTAATATCGTCCTCGTAAAATTCAAAAAAAGGTGAAGTTCTGTACGCCGTTTCCAACGTCCTCCAATGTTGGCGCTGCCAAGGATATGTGTTATCAATTTTCACATTTTTGTTGAGCTGTTTTCCCTTGCCCTGTCCAACGTGCGATATGGGAATGCTAAGGATATGTTTTCCTCTATCGTTACAGATATAGGTTCTGTTCCTAAACGTCTGTTTTTGATAGTTGCCCTTCATTTCCCAAATTACCTCATCGCTTTGCACAAAAACGGTAAACAGGGCGATGTTAGGAAAATAGGCTGGATAAATAATACTCATAGTTAAGCTGCATTCGATTTTTTGCGTTTCCAGAGCCAGCTTCCAACAAAATAAGCTGCGAGTAGTATCAGAAAATATTTAAAGTAGGATTGCGGTTCTCCTTCGCCGTTTACAGTGGTGAATATTCGATTCCAACGAGGTCTCCAATTGGTAATACTCTCAGTGAAGTTATCAAAACTCATCCAAATAAAAATAGGTGTACCTACGATGTGGTTCTCTGGCACGTAGCCCCATGCACGGCTATCTTCCGAATGATCTCGGTTATCTCCCATCATCCAATAGTAGTCTTGTTTAAAGGTATAAGAATCCGCTACTTCATCATTGATCTTAATTTGGTTTCCGGATACACTAACCGTATTTAGTTCGTATTCACGGATAATTTTTTTATATAAAGGCAAAGTCTTAAGATCAAGAGGCACCGTTGTACCTTTTTTAGGAATGTAAATTGGACCTAATTGGCTGTAGTTCCATCGATAGTCAGGACTTTGGGGAAATAAATTAACGCCTCTTTTTCCTTTAGGTACCACTTCCCTTATTACGGAATCAATACTCGCATCGTTTCGCAATGCTACTGCCATATCATCGGTTAATGGTGCAAGACGTTCCCTGTCCGTTACCTCACGTAAAGAAAGTCCGTATTTCTTAATGGTTGTCGCAGGAATACCAGAACTTTTTGTAAATAATTCCAATTGATTGTTTTCACCTTGATTGTAGCCTAATAAATAGGGATTTACTGCCTGGGCTTGTTGTTGGTTCAAAGGATTTGAAAGATATTTTCTGGTAAAATCGTTAACGCCAATTTTATCTAACAATCGGGAAGAAACACCTTTAGAACTATAAATGGTATAATCGTATTGAGGTTTAGCACTACCAGGAAGTTCTAATTGCCTACCGTTTATAAAAACATAACCATTCCTCACCTCAAGCGAGTCTCCAGGTACTCCCACGCAGCGTTTTACATAGTTGGATTTTTTATCTATTGGTTTTATAACACCTGCTTCTCTTTTAAAGAACCGTCTTACGGTATCTGCTGGCCAGCTAAAAACTACAATATCGTTACGTTCTACCTTGGTGAAACCGGGAAGTCTAAAGTAGGGGAGTTGTGGTTTGTTCAAATAAGAAGGTACGCCTACAACAGGTAAGGTGTCATGTACCATTGGGGCGGCAACGGTAGTCATTGGGGTCCGTGCACCATAATGAAATTTACTTACAAAAAGAAAATCACCCACTCTAAGGGTGCGTTCCAAAGATCCGGTAGGGATTACATAGGGTTGAATAAAATAGGTGTGCACTAAGGTTGCTGCTACTACAGCAAAAACAATGGAACTAACCCACTCTCCCATGGCGGTCTTGGGTTGTAGGCTGCGATTCTCTATATATTTTACATCTAAGGCATAGTTTACGTAGTAGGTGTAAAACCCTAAGGTGAAAATAACCAGCCAAGATTCCAAGGTGCTGTTTCTGCCAAAGCTGCGAATTGTTTCTACCCAGATCACAGGAAACATAAGTAAATTGATAATTGGGATAAAAAGCAATAGAACCCACCATTTGGGCCTATTGATTATTTGCATCAAAACCACTGCATTGTATATTGGAATGGCTGCTTCCCAAGCTTTTCTGCCTGCTTTTACGTATAATTTCCAAGTTCCTAAAAAATGGATGACCTGTACCAGGAGTATAAAAAGAATCCATTGTGTACCGTTCATAATGCTTTTGTTTAGTATTTATATTATAACACTTAATCTGTTCACCCTAAATAAGGGTTATTTGTAATTAGTACTGTTATGCAAAAAATCGTTACTTTTTTAACCAAGGTTTAACACATCTCGCATGGTAAAGACCCCTGTCTTTCCATAAATCCATTCCGCTGCAATTATAGCACCTTCTGCAAACCCTTGTCTATTATGGGCGGTATGTTGCAAACTAATCGTATCCACCTGACTATTGTAGGCTATCGTATGAGTACCTGGGATTGTCCCAATTCTTTTTGAACTTATTGGGATATACCCACCTTCATTTTTTTCAAGATTCCATCCTTTATAATCAGAATGTGCAATAATACCTTCTGCCAAAGTAATCGCCGTTCCGCTGGGAGCATCTAATTTTTGTGTATGGTGTATTTCTTCAATAGTTACTGCGTACCGTTCTACTTGCTTCATCATTTTAGCAAGCTGTTCATTGAGTTCAAAAAAAATGTTCACACCTAAGCTAAAGTTGGAAGCATAGATAAAGGCACCTTTTGTTTTATGGCAAAGTGCCACGGCATCGTCATATTTGTCTAGCCAGCCCGTGGTTCCCGATATAACAGGTGTGTTATTACTAAGGCACTTGGAAATATTGTGAAAGGCGGCGCTGGGCATACTAAAATCTATAGCTACGTCTATTTCTTCGAAATTAATTTTATGGGTGTCTTCGTCTATTTTAGCGACGATTTTATGGTGTCTGTCTAGTGCAATTCGCTCTAGCATCTGTCCCATTTTTCCATAACCGAAAAGGGCAATTTTCATATTTAAAATTTAACTGTTAGCGCCATTCCGTAATTGGGATTATTGGTAATGGGATTTACGTCTAAATAAGGTTGAAAGTCAAGACTCAGATTATCATCTATATTAAACTGTTTTAGGTGTGCGGTTACATTTGCATCTATTATGTTCAAGGCATAAATAGCGATACAGGCAACGAGCCATAAGTCTCTATCTTCCTGAAAACGTTCTTGTTGGTTTTCTAAATCTCCTATATCAAAATCAGGAGCTTGTCCTGGAGTATTGTCTCCTGCTAGATCGTAAAACTCATCGTCGGTGAAACCTGCTTGTCTTCGTTTAAATGCTGTTCGGAATCGTTGATAATTGTCATTGTTTAGAGCATAACTATAAATACTTCCACCTAATGCAGCCCATACTATGGGTGCTTTCCAATATTTTTTATTGTAAATCTGTCCAAGTCCTGGTAGTACAGTGGAATAGAATGCGGCTTTACTAGGTGCGAGCGGATTTATGGCTTCTTTGGTCATTAGTAAAGAATCAAGTATAACTACATTTTCTCCTTCTAAATCTAGTTTTAAGCTATCTACCTCTTGGGTTGCAGGTTCGTAAGTTTCTTGCGCCTCAATGAGGTGCATTGAAAATAGAAATGCAAACAAAAAGGCAATGAGTTTATGCACCGGTAATCAGCTTTTTAATTCGCTTGAATTCTTCTTCGGAATGGAATGGAATCGTTATTTTCCCTTTGGATTTTCCAGTAGTACTTATCGCTACTCTTACCGATAAACGCTCAAGTAATTCTTCAGCACCCTTTTGTATGAATTCCGGAGCTTCTTTTACTTTTGCCTTTGTTTGTGTTTCGTTAGTGGCCTCCTTGTAATTTTTTACTGCACTTTCGGTATCTCGTACGGATAGGTTTTGCCCTATAATTTTTTCATATAAAGCAATTTGATCTTCTCTATTTTCAATATTTACCAAAGCCCTACCATGACCCATACTCAAAAAGCCATCTCGCATTCCTGTTTGGATGATGGGGTCCAATTTTAATAACCTCATATAGTTGGCAATGGTAGATCTTTTTTTACCCACTCGATCACTTAACTTTTCTTGGGTAAGATTTATTTCGTCTATCAATCTTTGGTAGGAAAGTGCAATTTCAATGGGGTCTAAATCTTGGCGTTGTATATTTTCGACCAATGCCATTTCCAGCGACTCTTGGTCATTGGCAATACGTATATATGCAGGTATAGTCTCAAGCTCAAGTAGTTTTGAAGCCCTAAAGCGCCTCTCTCCTGAAACAAGCTGATAGCTGTTAAACCCAAGTTTTCTTACAGTAATAGGTTGTATTACCCCTAATTCTTTAATTGAAGTAGCTAGTTCCTGTAAGGTTTCGTCATTGAAGTTGGATCTGGGTTGAAAAGGATTTACTTCAATAAATTCTAAATCTAACTCAATGATGTTACCAACAACTTTATCTGCATTTTTGTCCGATGCAGATTTAATATCGTTTTCCGGGTCGTTCAGTAAGGCTGATAGTCCTCTTCCCAGTGCTTGTTTCTTAACCGCTTTTGCCATGTTTAAACTGTCTGCTTATTTTTTTTTACTACTTCGCTCGCTAGGTTTAGGTAATTGGTTGCACCTTTACTGGAGGCATCGTACTTAATAATGCTTTCTCCATAACTTGGAGCTTCACTCAACCTCACGTTGCGTTGTATAATAGTATCAAAGACCATATCGCCGAAGTGTTTTTTGACCTCTTCAACTACTTGGTTGGACAATCGTAATCTTGAATCATACATAGTTAAAAGCATGCCTTCAATATCCAAATCAGCATTATGAATACGTTGTACACTTTTGATCGTATTTAATAATTTGCCTAATCCTTCCAAAGCAAAATACTCACATTGAATAGGAATAATTACAGAATCGGCTGCCGTAAGGGCATTTAAGGTAATGAGTCCCAAAGAAGGTGCGCAATCAATCAAAATAAAATCGTAGTCTTTTTTCAGATCAACAATGGCTTTTTTCATCATGTATTCCCGCTCATCCTTGTCCACTAATTCTATTTCAATGGCTACAAGGTCTATATGTGCGGGTATCAGGTCTACATTGGGGGAAGATGTTGGAATTATGGCTTCTTTAGCCGTTTTGGTATGTTCCAATAGTTGATAGCTTCCTAGCTCAACTTCGTCCACATTAACTCCTAAGCCCGATGTAGCATTTGCTTGGGGGTCTGCATCTATCAAAAGAACTTTTTGCTCCAATACACCAAGTGCTGCAGCCAAGTTCACAGACGTCGTAGTTTTACCTACCCCACCTTTTTGATTTGCAATAGCAATAATCTTGCCCATAAATGTTATAAGTTAGGCCGTAAAAATACAATTATTTATGGCGCTAATGAAAGGATTTTGTTAACACTAATTGAATAACCGACGTGTTTTTGACAAAAGGATGTTAAACTTTTAGAGCCTAAGGTGTTAGCCTACTTGGGTTCTTTTGAATTGCCTTAATTTAGTTTAATAGACTAGTACTGGTTTTGCCTATTTTGGGTCATCGACATTTAAACTGTCTTCATATTCTATTAGAAATATTTCTTCATTCTTTTTTTTGAGATAATATTCCTCTCTAGCGAACTTTTCTAACTCGTCTTTATTGGATAGTTTTTTAATGATTTCCTTATCTTTAGAAATCTCTTTTTTCAAGAAATCTTGTGTTTTTTCCAGCTTTTCAATTTCTTTTTTTAGTTCTCGATGAATGAGAAGGGAATTGGTATCGAAAAAAATCATCCATATTAAGAAAGCGGTCAATACCACAACGTACATATTCGTCATGATTTTAAACCATTTTTGCTTTCTTAGTTCCTTGATTCCCATTAATTTTCGGTTAATCTTTCGTTGATAATACTTCTAACAATGTCAACGGCAACAGTATTGTATTTGTTGTTAGGGATTATAATATCTGCATATTCCTTGGTAGGTTCAATAAACTGGTCATGCATAGGTTTTATTACTGTTTGATATTTCTCCAAGGTTTCGTCTAAATTCCAACCACGTTCGTTTACATCTCTTTTTAATCTTCGGATCAGTCGCTCATCGGTATCTGCATGTACAAATATTTTAATATCGAACATTTTTCTTATTTCTGGATTGGACATGATCAAAATTCCTTCAACGATCATCACTTTAGTCGGATGGGTAGGAACCGTTTTCTCTGTGCGGTTGCATTCCAGAAAAGAGTAAACCGGTTGTTCTATGGATTCTCCTGACTTTAAGGCCCGTAAATGACGTTCCAATAAGGCAAAATCGATAGAATTTGGATGGTCAAAATTTGTTTTTCTACGCTCTTCCAGCGTTAGGTGCGAAAGGTCATTGTAATAAGAATCCTGAGAAATTACACCTACCTCTTCATTGGGTAGTTCGTTGATTATCTGATTGACCACCGTTGTTTTACCACATCCTGTACCACCGGCGATTCCGATTATAAGCATTCTTCTAAAATTTGTTTCAAAAATACATATTTGATTAGCAATATCCTCAAAACCCTAAAATCAAGTTGGTATTAGTTTATTTGGGAAGCAATTAGAACTATTTTTACACCCATGCAAAACGAGCAGGTAAAACCAAATTTTGAATTTATAGCACTTATGGCATCCTTGATGTCTATTGTTGCCCTAGCTATCGACGCCTTGTTGCCCGCTATAGCGGATATAGGTATTAGCATTAACAGCTTAGATCCTACGGACAACCAGTTGTTAATTGTGATGATATTTTTAGGTTTGGGTTTTGGCCAACTTTTTTTTGGCCCATTATCGGATACTTATGGTAGAAAACCGGTGGTATACCTGGGTTTCATCCTTTTCGCATTAGCAAGTATCCTTTGCGTATGGGCACCTTCCCTAGAATGGATGGTCTTTGGGCGAATATTACAAGGTATTGGGCTTTCCGCGCCAAGAACTATAAGTATTTCTATTATTCGTGATACCTATACCGGCGATTATATGGCGAAGATTATGTCTTTTGTCACAGCTTTTTTTATTTTGGTCCCTGTAGTGGCACCTGCATTTGGAAAAATAATTTTGGAGACTATGGGTTGGGAGGCAATATTTTATATGCAGCTCTTTTTTGCCTTGATTGTTGGTATATGGTTTTGGAGGCGACAAACAGAAACCTTAAAAGCGGAGTACAAAGTTCCTTTTTCAATGTCTATTTTTATAAAAGGGACGAAGGAAATATTCAAACATAAAGAGACCGTTGCTTGTACCATGGTTTCAGGTTTTATAACCGGTTCGTTTTTGGTATATCTTAGTTCTGCACAACATGTATTTGAAGATCAATACAATCTGAAAGAGTCTTTTCCTTACATTTTTGCTGGATTAGCAATATCCATCGGTTGTTCAACATTCTTGAACGGAACTTTAGTACTACGTTTTGGTATGCGAAAATTAGCCTTATATGCCTTAGTTCTTTTCACCGCGGTAGCATTGCTTTATACGGTTTTGTTTTTTGGAAAATCCAACCCTAGTTTGCCGGTTTTATTTATTTTCTTAGCATCCTTGTTTTTTTGTTTGGGATTCGTTTGGGGCAATATGCGGTCCATTGCTATGCAGCCTATTGGTCATATTGCGGGGATTGGCGCAGCTATCACCGGGTTTATTTCGACGATTTTGTCTATACCCATCTCTTTGTATGTTGGAAGTTTTGTTTTGGATACCGTTTGGCCTTTGTTTGTTGGTTTGGGTACCTGTGGATTTATAT
The DNA here is from genome assembly GCA_964353165.1 of uncultured Maribacter sp. Classification (GTDB taxonomy): domain Bacteria; phylum Bacteroidota; class Bacteroidia; order Flavobacteriales; family Flavobacteriaceae; genus Maribacter. The sequence goes on along the minus strand of CAYGUY010000001.1, from coordinate 59,295 downwards.
CCACAATCCTGTTTCTCTTGTTCCGTTCAAAACCGGTGCAGGTACGCAGGGTAATCTCCTAAATTTTTAGCTAGGCAAATAAAGTACTCCGCTCGAGGAATTCCGTATAGCACCGGTTACAGAGCTCAATACATTCACTTGTTTTTCTATCTTAAGTGCACCCATAAACGCAAAAACCATAGCCTCCTTAAAATCTATTATTGTAGCTTCTGGGACAATTATTCTAGTGTCCTCGCCTAATTTTTTGGCGAGGGTATCTATTAAAAATGTATTTAATGCACCACCACCCGTTATCAATAAACGCTGTCCCGATTTAATACTATTTTGATCTATTTGTTGTGTGATTTTTTCGGAGATATGATGTATAGAAGTGTGCAGTAGGTTCTCCGTGGTATCCTTTGTGCTATCTACAATAGGAACTACTTCTTCTAAGAACCACTCATATCCAATCGATTTTGGATGGGGTAATAGGTAGTATTTCAAAGCGTTCAATTTTGAGAGCATTTCCGGATTAATCCTTCCCGAACGTGCCATTTCGCCACCTTTGTCGTATTCCAAATCTATTTTACGTGTGATGTAGTTTAATATCATATTGGCCAAACCAATGTCATAAGCAATTCGTTTTCCTTTCACATCAAACGATATGTTGCTTATTCCTCCTAAGTTCAAACAGAAATCATATTCGTGAAAAAGAAGTTGATCGCCAATAGGAACCAAAGGTGCACCTTGTCCTCCAAGTGCTATATCGTTAGTTCTGAAATCACAAATCACAGGTTTTTGGCTTAGATTGGCCAAGTGTTGTCCTGAACCAACCTGAAACGTAAAGCCAAGCTCGGGTCTGTGATGGGTAGTATGGCCGTGACTTGATATATATTCTACCTCTAATTGATTGTTTTTAATAAAATCCCTTGCTTGTTCTCCTAGCCAGATGCCGTATAGGTTATGTAGCTGTAAAAGTGCTTCGGCGTTTAGATGTATCGCATCCTTGAGTTCGCCTTGCATTTTGGAGGTATAGTGAATATTTTTGGTTGCTACTATTTCAAATTTCCATATCGAATTTTGCTCCGTAAAATGGCAGTATGCCATATCCAAACCATCTAAAGAAGTGCCGGACATAAGCCCGAGTATTTTATAGACCTTCATAAATTAGGGGTTAATGATGTATTAGGTTATCAGCAACTATTATCATCTTTCAAAGTTAAAAGGCAGTTTACCAATTGCTTTTATTTTTCCTAAAAAATGATCCGTTGCCACATCTTGAAATTCTTTAAAGTCCTGATATACCACTACCGTGGCTACGGATTTTTCTATCTTAAAATGTTTTAATGCATAAGGATTTCCAAAATGATAAAGTATTACGTTTTTATGTGATAATAACTCGTTTATAAAATCAATTTCTTCTTTTAAAAAGCCAAAATCGTTTGCTGGTTTTATCTGTGGAGGCATCAGTAATAACAGCACTTCGCTTTCCTCGGAAACCTCAGACTGCATAACTTTTATCGAATCGATTATCGCAGCTGCCGATTCAGCTTTATCAAATCGTTTGATGGTGAGGGTACAAAAATTTTTATTTCTAAATGCTGCAATACCTGTATCGGAGCCTTTTAAAAGGGTAATGCTTTTTTCTGCAATTTTATAGTTGAGTTCTTCGGTGCTATATGCTGCACTGAGATTTTTTGATTCAGTAGTACTCGCTTGGATCGCTTTTTTCTTTAAACGCCATACTCTTTCAAAACTATCATTTATTTGTTGCTTGCTCGCGTTTGTCATAATCCGCTCAATACCTTCTTTTGTATGTTCTGCAAAACACAGTACGTCATTTCCCGCATCAAAAGCCAACCATTCTAGTTCACCTGGTACGGGATAATTTTTGGAAACTGCATGCATATTTAACGCATCTGAAATCACAACTCCATTGAATTTCATTTCTTTCCGAAGGAGGTCTTTGATAATATCCTTGGAAATACTTGACGGTGTAGTTTTTCCATTCGCTAATGCAGGAACGGACAAATGCCCTACCATAATACTATCTACATCTTCATGAATAAGCTGCTGAAAAGGATACAGTTCGTTTTCAATAAGTTCCGATTTGGATTTTGTAATAACAGGAAGTCCTAAATGGGAATCGGTGGCGGTATCTCCATGTCCTGGAAAATGTTTAATGCTCGTAAGTACACCTTCGCTCTCCGTTCCTTTTACATAGGCTATGGATTTCAGGGTCACCTCTTCTCTATTTTCTCCAAAAGAACGATACCCAATTACTGGGTTGTTTGGATTGTTGTTAATGTCAGAAACGGGCGCAAGATTCCAGTGAATTCCAGCCTCCTTGCAATCATTTGCAATGTTTCGGCCAACCTCATAAATTAAGGAGTTATCATCTTGAATGGCGCCAAGCGTTATTGCATAGGGATACTGAGGCGTATTTTCTATGCGCATTGCCAAACCCCATTCGGCATCTATTGCAATAAGTAAGGGATACTTAGAGGTATTTTGGTATCTTTTAATCAATGATGTAAGTACTGTAAGACTGTCCTTGTTATAAGTGACTTCAGTTTTACCTTCGTAATTGGTAGCGGCGCTTGCTCTGGAATGGAAAAAACAAATTCCTCCGATGCCGTGTTCTGTTATAAGATGTTCAATTGCTTTAATTTCCCCTTCTGTATCATTAATGTAGGCGGCAGGCATAAATAGTTGTCCTACTTTCTCCCTTAAGGTGGGTATTTCCTTTGTTGACGCAAAATCTATCATGTTATGTATTCTTCTTTTTTCCCTTGCCAAAATCTGCGGGATATTCAATATATCTAAGTAAAATAAATGCAGGTAAGGCCGCTAACACGACCCAAATGAAAAACCCGTTATATCCTAACCATTCTTGCATAAAGCCGCTAATTAAGCCGGGCAGCATCATGCCTAAAGCCATAAATCCAGTAGCCAAGGCATAGTGGGAAGTTTTGGAATTGCCTTCTGCAATATAGATTAAGTATACCATAAAGCCTGCAATTCCAAAACCATATCCAAATTGTTCAACGACCACGGTTCCAATAACAGCCCATGCTTGGGTACTGCCAGTAATGGCTAGTAAGGCATAAAGTGCATTAGGAGCGTTAAGGGAGATAAGCATTGGTAACATCCATTTTTTTAAGCCATCACGAGAAATTAAAATACCACCTAAAATACCTCCTATGGTTAAAAAAACCACACCAATTGTGCCATAAATAGTTCCTACCTCAGAGGTGCTATATCCAAGACCGCCAACCGTGGTCGGGTCTAGTAAAAATGGGGATGCCATTTTTACCAATTGCGATTCGCCCAATCTGAAAAACAAAATGAATGTTATGGCCATTACCATACCGGGTTTTTTAAAGAAGGAAACAAAAACTTCTAAAAAGCCTTTTGGTTTTTCCAAGGAAATAGCATCTGAAGTCTCGAATTTTGGGGTAACAAAATAGTTGGTCAGTGTCATTAATAACATAATGGTACCTGCACATATCATTGTGTAGGACCAAGCTTTGGTGTTATCACCGTACTTATTTTCTAAAAATCCGGCGAGAACCACCAATAATCCTTGACCGGTTACATTGGCAAGCTTATAGAATACACTTCGCATCCCTACAAAGAAGGATTGCCTGTCTTCTGTAAGACCTATCATATAATAGCCGTCGGTGGCAATATCATTTGTGGCGGATGCAAAAGCTACCATCCAAAAACAGGCAAGGCTGGTGACGAAAAAAATATTTGTAGGTAAGCTAAATCCAATGGCTAAAAGCGCCACAGCTGCTAGCAGTTGCATTCCTAAAAACCAATTGCGTTTCGTGCTTTTTAAGTCAACAAAAGGACTCCATAACGGTTTTATCACCCACGGTAAGTATAATAAGCTGGTATATAAACCTAAATCAGAATTACTGAAACCTAGTCTTTTGTACATAATAACAGAGACAGTTACCACTAAGGCATAAGGCAATCCTTGAGCAAAATAAAGTGATGGCACCCAAGCCCACGCCCATTTATTTTTCTGTATCATTTTTGGTCTATTTAGTTTGGTTGTGTACGATAGGCGAACTTTCCTTACCGTATCTATCTAAAAATGTAATTGCTATTGTACGGTGGGAGGCTATATCCTTGGAAATTATAAGTTCACCCGAGTTACCTTTGATATCTAATTTTCTTAAGAGTTTTTTCATAGGGTACTCCATCTTCACTTTTTTGCCAGAAGCATAAACTAGCGCATAGGACATTTCTTCAATCCCGTGAAATGTAAGTTGTAACATGCCGTCATTCATATTACTCGAAACCACTTGGATTTTTTCTTGAACGACTTCAACATCATTTTCAAATTCTGGGGTTAAAGCTGGTAACATATAATATTTTTTTTTGATATAATCCACCACATCTGGATTATCATTCATAAGCGATTTAGCACTAAAAAGGATATTGCCGGAAATTTCTGGTGTATTTCTAGCTAGGTTTAGTTGATTCGGTAATTCTTTTTTGTTTTCCCAAGCGGTATCGCTGTTGTTTCTCACTTTATAGGCTCCGTTGCCTACATATAAATTGGTTTCATTGTTGTTTTGAGCCCACCATGCTACAATTTTTCTGTGAGAAGCCACTGCTAAATCCATACTCCAATATACTTGTGGGGCCAGGTAGTCTATCCACCCTTCTTTCATCCAAAGCAGCGGGTCGGCGTATAGATCATCGTAAGTGGTTTGCCCTGCTTTGGTATCAGAACCTCTCGGGTCTGTAGAATTATTTTTCCAAACTCCAAAAGGGCTAATGCCAAACTGTACCCATGGTTTTTTGGATTTAATAGTTCGGTGTACGTTTTTCACCAAGGAATCTATATTGCTTCTTCGCCAATCATCCAAAGACTGATTTGGTTGTGCATAAGTTTGGTAAGCCAAAGAATCTTGGAATTTTAAATTTTTGATTTTATAAGGGTAAAAGTAGTCATCAAAGTGAATGGCATCTATGTCATATTCGGTTACCACTTCTTTAATAACATTTGAGAAACGTTCCCTAACTTCTGGCAATCCTGGATTGTAATAATACTTTTTACCGTAGGGAATCATCCATTCCGGATTAGTGCAGTAATCATGTCTGTTGCTGAGGATATCAGTATTCATGTCGAACGTTGCTCTGTACGGATTTAGCCATGCATGAAACTCCATTCCTCTTTTATGGGTTTCCTTAATCATCCATTCCAAATTATCTTCTTCCCAAGCAGCTGGTTTGCCTTCCTCCCCGGTTAAAAATCGGGACCAAGGTGCAAATTCAGATTTATAAAAGGCATCACCCGCAGCACGTACTTGCATAATAATGGCATTGTAATTCAAATCCTCATAAAAATCCAGGATAGCAAGAAAATCAGTTTTTTGCTTTTCGGGAAGGTCAACACCATTTTTTGGCCAGTCTATATTAACAACGGTAGCCACCCATACCCCTCTAAATTCCCTTTTTGGTTGAGGGATATTAGTTTTAAAAACTGCGCATGAGCTAAGCGCTAGTGAGAAAGATAAAAAGAGAATATAACAACGCATGAAAAACTAAAAAGGTCTATTTATTACTAAAATAGACCTTTTTATGCTGGTTTGAAATTTAATTAAACTTGTATCGAACGAAAGCTTCCATTGCTGCATATGCGGACATACCTAGGGCTTTGAATTTGTTAGCAGTATCCTTGTTTCGTTCTTCGGCGCGCATCCAAAATTCTCTGGCGTCGTCTCCTTGAAACATTACCCCATCTTTTTGGGATTGATGGCAAAAAATCGCATTTCTCTTTTTAAGTACTTGTGCTGGGCTCATAGGCACGCACATTTCAATTTCATGGATGTCCCATTCATGCCATGCACCACGGTAAAGCCATACCCAACAGTCCTTTAGAAAGGGTTCTGCCTTTAGCTCATCTAAAGCGGTAAAGACGGCGTCCAAACATACTTTGTGCGTACCATGTGGGTCTGCCAAATCACCAGCGGCATATATTTGATGGGGTTTAATTTTAAAAATTATGTCTTTCATAATGTTTACATCTTCCTCTGAAAGATTGTTCTTTTTTATGGTTCCTGTTTCGTAGAATGGGAGATCCAAAAAGTGCACGTTGTTATCCTCCAATCCAATATAGCGGGTTGCAGCATAGGATTCTCCTCTGCGTATGCTTCCTTTTAATTTTCTGACAGATAGTGAATCGACTTCACTTTCACTTTTTTTAGCAATAGAATCAATGATTTCTTGTGCTTTATCAGAGGGGTGTATCTGTAAGGCTATTTCTGCATATTTTCTGGCGTCGGTATCAGAAACGGCAATATTTCCAGATGTTTGATAAACGATATGCACATCGTGCCCTTGTTCTACCAGTCTGTCAAAGGTGCCCCCCATAGAAATAACGTCGTCGTCCGGGTGCGGACTGAAAATGATAACACGTTTTTTGATAGGTGCTGCCCGTTCTGGTCTGTTTGTATCATCCGCATTTGGCTTACCTCCTGGCCATCCTGTTATGCTGTGCTGCAGTTTATTGAACATGGAGATATTTAAATCGTAGGCGTCCTCTTCAAGTAGGAGTTCTGCCATACCATTATCGTTATAATCCTTTTCTGTAAGACTTAGGATGGTCTTGCCCGTATTCTCACATAACCAAATAATTGCTTTAGCCTTTAATTCTTCTGTCCACTTGCATTCGCCAACGAGCCAAGGCGTCTTATTTCTTGTAAGTTCACTTCCTGCACCTGTATCTAGCACAAATGTGCAATTGTCATGATTTTGTAGATAGGTAGCAGGTACATGCGATGTGATGTCACCTTCGATAGTTTGCTTTAGAATATCGGCTTTATTCTGTCCCCAACCTAGTAAAACAATTCGTTTAGATTTCCGTAGTGTAGCTATACCCATAGTTATGGCTTTTCTAGGAACATTGTCAATTCCTAAAAATGATGGTGCAGCATCTACTCTTGTAATATGGTCTAGTGTGATTACGCGGGTGCCGGAGTTGTAATGCGACCCAGGTTCGTTAAAGCCAACATGTCCAGTTCGCCCTATACCTAACAATTGAAAATCCAACCCCCCATATTCTTTTATTTTTTTATCGTAAGCCAGACAGTATGCTACAGTTTCCTCTGGAGCGACCATACCGTTGGGAATGTGTATATTTTCAGCAGGTATATCTACATGATTGAATAAGTGCTCGTGCATAAAATAATAATAGCTTTGAATATTGCTTTTTTCCATGGGCAAATATTCGTCTAGATTGAAGGTGACCACATTTTTAAAGCTAAGGCCTTCTTCCTTATGCTGTCGTACTAGTTCCTCGTAAACTCGAATAGGGGAGGAGCCCGTTGCCAATCCTAGTACGCAAATTTTATTTTGATCTTGTTTCTTTCTTATCAATGCCGAAATTTCATCCGCTACCTTTACGGAGGCTTCGTTGGAATCTGTAAAGATTACATTATGGATTTTTTCGTATCGTGTTTCTTCAAACTGTCCTACAGGCTTATAGGCGATAGCAATGTTGTACTTAGCGATGGCGGTTTTCATAAAAATAGATTTTATTTGAGATAAAAATACGAGCAAATATATGCAAGAATTTTATTTTTTGCTGTTTTTTGCAATTATATTTGCTGTTTTATGCCTTTAAACAAATTTTATCGAAAATTTAGGCTTTATTTACGGAATAAAACAGCATATTTTTAATTTGATTATCTTTGAAAAAATAACTTGGTTATCATGTTAAAAGAAGAAAGACAACAGACTATTTTAAGTGAGGTAGAACTTCATAATAGAATTCTGTTGACCGATATTGCAGAATCATTGGATGTTTCGATAGATACTATTCGTCGGGATGTAAAAGAACTAGATGCTGACAAGAAGTTACGAAAGGTTCACGGAGGGGCTATATCGTTGGGCTTTACAACCAACAGTGCAAAAAATCAAAACATCTATGCGCTTGAACAAAAAAGGACAATAGCAAATAAGGCAGCAGCAATGTTAAAACATGGCGCCGTGGTTTTTATAGATGGAGGTACGACATGTTTGGAGTTAGCGCAGGTTATTCCAGAGCATATTGAGCTTACTTGTTTTACCATAAGTTTACCAGTGGCTATGGAATTGTCCAACAAACCAAATGTTACGGTAATTATGGTAGGAGGACAAATAGCAAAAGAGGCCCAAATTGCAATTGGAGCAAATACAATTCATAATTTAGCAGAAATTAGGGTAGACTTTAGTTTTATCGGTACGGGTTATGTAGACGCTATGTACGGACTTACGGAGTTCGATTGGGATATTGTACAGATTAAAAAAGCGGTTATCAAAGCGTCCAAGAAAACCGTTTTGTTATCGATATCAGAAAAACTAAACTCACAACACCGGTATAAAACCTGTGATATCAATGCCATAAATACAATGATTACAGAACTGGAACCGGACAATCGGTTATTAAGTCCTTTCAAAAATCACGATATAAAAATATTATAAATAGCGCATGACTTATAAAAAAATAACTGAGACCCCCTCCGATTATAACGACTTGGAACAAATGGATACAAAAACCATATTACAGGCCATAAACGAAGAAGACAAAAAAGTAGCAGAGGCGGTTGAACGTGTAATTCCTCAAGTTGCCAAATTGGTAAATTCATTAAGCGAACTTTTTGAAAAGGGCGGTCGGCTTTTCTATATTGGCGCAGGCACAAGCGGCAGATTAGGTATTTTGGATGCCTCAGAGATTCCACCGACTTTTGGTATACCGCATGAGCGAGTGGTTGGTATTATAGCAGGTGGGGATACGGCGATTAGAAAAGCGGTTGAAAATGCGGAGGACGATACGCAACAAGCTTGGTTGGATTTACAAAAGCACGACATTAATACCAATGATGTTCTTGTAGGTATCGCTGCTTCCGGAACCACGCCCTATGTTATTGGGGGATTAAAATCGGCTATGAAGCATAACATACTTACGGCCTGTATCACCAATAATCCTGGTTCACCATTGACAGAGGTATGTGACATTCCAATTGCGGTAAATGTAGGGCCAGAGTTCTTGACCGGTAGCACTCGAATGAAAAGCGGTACCTCCCAAAAGTTAGTGTTGAACATGATTTCAACGGCCTTAATGATTAAAATAGGAAGGGTAAAGGGTAACAAAATGGTTCATATGCAATTGACCAATGATAAATTGGTTGACCGTGGTGCCCGTTACATTGTTGAAGGTTTAGGGGTTGATTATGCCAAAGCCGAACAGTTGTTAAAAACGTATGGGTCCGTTAAAAATGCCTTAGAGGCCGGTGGTAAATAGCATGTAATACAGAGTTAAAAGGTGTTTTAAGCTTTATAAAGTCACAACTGATATTAATGTTCTACTTAAAAATATATTCGGTTAAGATTGTATTTATATCATAAGTGTTTAGCATCCGATAGTAATAGTAATCGTCTTTGGTTTTATAATTATAAGACATAAGTAGTATATCTATAGTGCCATATACATGTACTATTCCCGCTCAACCTCGGATACTTCTTCAGCGGTTACCATAGCATCAGATGTGTTGCCCCAAGAGTTCGAAATGTAGTTCATTACATCGGCCACTTCTTGATCTTCTAGGCCCAACCCGGCCATTGCACTATTATAAGTGATTCCATTAACGATAATTTCTCCTTGCAAGCCGTACTTTATAGCTTTGATACTTTCTTGTCGTTTCGTCAAGAGATAATCAGAACCTGCCAATGGTGGAAAAGTATGAGCTACGCCTTCACCTTTTGGTAGATGACAGGTCACGCAAAAATCAGCATATATTTCTTTTCCGCGTTCCATACTTTCTTTTAGTTCTGGGTCTTGAAAGAGGGACATCCCGATAAAGATTATTACCACACAATATATTGGAACAAGAACTTTCATGATTATTTGCTTTTAGGCACCAGTTTATATATACCCTTTCCTTCAATGGCAACGTATATGAGTCCGTCTGGTCCTTCCCTAACGTCTCTTACCCTTCCTTCTCCTTCCATTAGTTTCTCTCTAGAAACAACTTTATTGCCATCCAATTCCAGGCGCTCAAGGTACTGAAACGCGAGTGACCCTACTAATAAGCTGCCTTTCCAATCTTCATACTTGTCCGAGGTTACGAAAGCCATGCCGCTTGGGGCTATGGAAGGAACCCAATAGTATATAGGTTGCTCCATGCCATCCATTTCTGTTTGCTCGGTAATGGGTGTGCCACTATAATTGATGCCGTAGGTAAGTAATGGCCAGCCAAAATTAGCACCCTTCTTAACAATATTTATTTCATCCCCACCTCTTGGCCCGTGCTCATGATCCCAGATTTCTCCAGTTTCTGGATGTGTTGTTAATCCCTGAGGATTTCTATGGCCGTAGCTGTAAATTGCTGTTTTCGCTCCATTTTTCCCTATAAAAGGATTATCACTTGGTATTTTTCCATCATCCATTAAACGGTATATCTTACCTCCGTCCCGAGTAATATCCTGAGGGTTTTCATCCCTAGCTCCTCGGTCTCCAACTGAGAAATAAACGTGTCCTTCCTTATCAAAGGTAATTCTCGAGCCAAAATGTTGACCTTTTGTAGTATTCGGTCCTGCTTTGTACAACAATTGATTATTAACTAAATTATTATCTTTTAGTTTGGCACGCATAATGGCTGTATTACCACCTTTTTCATTTCCTTCTTCAGAAGTATAGGTGAGATAAATCCAACCATTATTGGCATAATTCGGGTGTAATACTACATCCAAAAGTCCACCTTGACCTCTTTGGTACACTTCAGGAACATTACCGATTACCGACTTTTTTTCGTTTGAAAAATGAATTAGTTCGCCAGATTTTTCTGTAATTAAAACGCTCCTATCGGGAAGGAAGGTAAAGCCCCATGGAATCTGTAGGTCATCGACGAACAGTTCTGCTGTAAACGGTATTTTTTCTGCTGTAGTTGCTTTGTTTTCAGGGTCTTGCGCACAAGAAGAATTAAGCATTACAACGAATAAACAGAGGTGAAGCATACTTTTTTTCATAAGACAACGTTAGAATTATGTTACAAGGTAACGCAAATAATTTTTAAAGATAAATAGAATTTATAAGTAAAAACAATTACACTAAAGAATCTTAAAGATCCCAAATCTGTAAAATTCTTACCAAAACTCTACTTAACCTATGTACTCAAAAAAACCGTGGTATACACTGTATACCTTGTTGCTGATAATTGTATCAGCACTCGGTTCATCTGCTATAGCAAACTCCAAAGTCCGTGTGATTTTTGAAGAAGCTGTAGTGGTTCTTGTGAAAGCAGTTAGCAGTACCGATGTAGTGAGCGGTGTTACGGAACTTGAAAGTATAACTTCACTTCATCTTCAAAATAAGTTAAAACAGTCCGTTAGTGCTAAGAATACTTTGTTTGCACCTATGTTCTCAACGATCATTCAGGGCGCCGATGAAGAGGTTGGCTGCAGCGTACAGGGATTTACTGTCGCAAGGTTTAATCTTTGCGGCGACTTTGATGACCGTACGGTTAGTCTCTCAGGTGGTTCATATAGCAATGTTTCATGGCAGATTCTAGGCGGTTCATGTACTCCTGATATCAATGAGGATTGCCCAAATACAGGTTCTTGTTATACCCAAGTGGCAACTGGTGCTACTTTTAATTTAGATGCCAGCACGGTTCCTGCTACTACAGGAGCAGAATATAGGGTGATTGCAGATGGGCAGACGTTTTATTTTAAGGTAAAGAAAAGTACTATAACCCAAACTTTTGTAAAACAGGATAATATCTGTGGTGTGCCTGGCAGAATACAAATTACGAATCTTTCAAGTGCTTATGAATTTAGTATAAACGGCGGAGTTTCTTGGCAAGGCCCCATATTTCCAAATCTAAGTCCAGGAACTTATAATATTTTGGCAAGGCTTCAAAATACAGCTAATACCTGTGAGTATCCGTACGAACCTATTACTATAAATCAATTGGACCTCGACATCGAGGCTACCTTTACAGATGCCCAGTGTAGCGGGGATACTGGTAGCATTACCGTAACTGCTAACAATGTGCCTGGTCCCTACAAGTACACTTTGTTAAATTCCAGCGGTGTAGCTCAGGAATTTACCGCTTTTGTTTCAACCAATCCTTACACTTTTTCTGCTGTTGGTTTTGGAACATACACAGTGCAAGTAGAAACACAACAATGTACAGGAGATCCATTAAACGGAATTAATCCTCCTCGACAATCTTTTGATACTTTAGGTAACCCCATAATAATAGGAGCTGGCTTAAATGCTTTGGATGCCTCAACCGAGGTAAATAGCAGTTTTGGCTGTGCCACTATTAGCGATGTTGATATCACTTTGAATACAAGTGGAGGCTCTGCACCATATACATTCACTGTAAATGGGGGCGCAGTTCAGCCCTCTTTCGGAGATACCGTTAGCAATTCAGGAACTACAATATTCAACGTTACATCAGCTGGAACTTATGATTTTGTGGTGACCGATAGTAATGGCTGTACCATATCCGCATCTTCCAACGTGGAAGAGTTACTGCCACCGGATGTTAGCGTTAGTGGTTTGGACGGTACATGTAGTAACGGAGGCGCTCAAATTAACTTTACGGTTAGCGATGCACGAGGGTATAACCTTTCTTATCGCGTTGCTTCTGTAGACCCTTGGGTAACAACACCCCAGATTTCTGTTCCTTCCGGAAGCTATCCCGATATAGAGGTGCGGTACCAACAAGGCGGATTTGAATGTGTATTGCCGATGCCCACCGTTTCTGTTACCAACGTTGGGGTTATTTCGGGTAGTGCAATTAAAATATCAGATGTTACCTGTGACGGTAGTGGTGGAACTAATGGAGGTCAAATAGATTTTATAGGCCCATTTACAGGGGGTTCTGGTAGTGGTTATGTATTTAGTATTGATGGTGTAAACTTTACAGGTACCACTTCTTACAGTGGGTTGGCCGCAGGAACATACACACCGATAATACGTGATGGGGGTGGATGTAGATTAGAGTTGACGCCTATTCCAATCTTCAATGTGGACCCACCTACGGATATAGATTTTGTGCAGAGCAATGTTAATTGTGCTGCTGGCACATCTGATGTAACTTTAAATGCCACTTCTAACGCTTCTATTGCCACATATGAAGTTTTAAGTCCTACGCCAGGTTTTGATTCCGATGGTGACAATACAAATAATAGTATTACAGGTCTTAGTACCAGTACCTCTTATATTTTTCAAATTACGGATGTTAACGGATGCACGTATACAGAAGGATTTAGTCCGGTCGTAGTTAGTTCTGTCCGCGCTCGAGTGCAATCTGGTGGGGACTTAAGGGTCTGTAATGGTGCTTCTGATGGTACTGGAACCTTTTTAATCGATGGTTTTGCAACTACGTATACCTATCAAATTAATGGTGGTACAGTTCAAGGTCCACAGAACGATGCCGAAGTAGACTTGCCATTATCAGGGGTGGGAACCTATACGATAACGGTCACCGATTTCGATACAGGATGTACGGATACTGCTTCATTTGATATTCAAGAAGCAGCTATTCTAGATATAAGTACCAGTGATGTTACGCTCATGAGCTGTGCCAATGGAAATACAGGTAGGGTTAGAGCTAATGCTGTAGGTGGATGGGGAGCATATAGATACACCCTTACACCTCCTAGCGGTCCGGTACAAGGACCTCAATCAGGAAGAACTTTTAATAACCTTACTATCGCCGGTACCTATACCTTATCCGTTGCCGATGCCGAGGGTTGTACGGATACGTTTACTTTTGATCTGGATCCGGTAGATGCACCGGTCCTTAGTTTGGATAATGCAGCTTCAGACTTTTGTTATGTGCCGGCCACTGGTGCTACTGCTGTGGTTAACTCAACGGCAGGTTCCGCACCAATTGGAACACATCAGTATAGAATAAACGGCGGTACATTGCAGCCTACAGGGACCTTTACAAATCTTACTCCTGGTAACTACACCGTGGAGGTTGTGGACGGTAATAATTGTAGTGACACTATCTCAATAACAATTGAACAGCAACTACGGGTAAACACCAGTATTGTAAGCGAAATTCCTTGTGGGGGAGCCTTAGGACAAATTCAGGTTGAAGTTACTGGTGGCTATGCTTCCGGAACGGGGATTTATGAGGTTAGTTCTGATAACGGGGCAACCTTTGGAGCACCAACGCCATATACTTCAGCTACATTTTTATTTGATACAGCAGTCGATGGTACCTATGTTTTCCGTATCACTGATAATAATGTTACTAGTTCTGGTTGCGAAGCAATTTCTGCTCCGCTGGTTTTAAATCCACCTGTGAATATAGCTGCTGCTTCCGTTTCAACAAGACCTGTTAGCTGTGGTGAAACGAGTAATGGTGTGGTTACCATTACCCCTGATGCAACTAGTGGTGTGCCGCCCTATGAAATTAATTTTAATGGAACAGGTTGGAGTTCACAGACTGTATACTCAAACTTACCGCTAGGTACGTACCCATATTTGGTTAGAGATGCAAGGGGTTGTGAGACTGCTCCGGATGATGCAGTAATAACAGTAGACTTTACAACACCACCAGATGCAAATGTGACGGAGCAACAAGCCTTATGCGATGGTAGTGGAACATTAAGTGGTGGTATTGTAATCAATGGCGTAACCAATGGTCTTGCAAATTTTGATTTTAGAATTGAGGATAATTCAGGAACTGAAATTACTAGACAAGAGAACGTAGATCCTTCGTTATTTCCGTTAAGTATTTTGGATGTGGATTTCATTCCCGGAGACTATACGGTTATAACCCTTGATGCCAATGGATGCACGGATATTGATATTGTTACTATTACTTCTAATGAAGTAGTTATAACCCCAATACCACCCCCACTTCCTATAACCTGTGATGATAGTACTTTTACCTATGCCGTAAGTGTTAGTGGTGGTTCCGGTTCTTATGAAATAAAGTTGATTCAACAACCATCTTTTTACCCTTTGAACAATACCCCAGGTGTTGATAACCATACCTTTAGCAACCTTACCGATGGAATACAATTTGGTCTTGCCTATACGGTTCAAGTTAGGGATACGGGTACAGGATGTATCTATGAGCAGGAGATTCCTCCCATCGATGCTCCCTCTACCTTGGATGTTACTGCTAGTTCAACTCCTGGAGCTTGCGATATCAACAGGAACGGGGAGATATCGTACGAGGTGACAGGTTATACCATCGGTAATGAATTGCGTATAGAACTTTTAAATAATGATACCAATACAACAACTGTTTTGGTTCCATCAGTGACTACCGTAGCTTTGCCTTATACAGGTAGTTATCCAGAATTGCCTGGAGATTATCAGATAATCGTAGTCAATTTAACGGATACGTGTAGGGACGCTGCAGGTGTTGTTATCGATCAAAATTTACCGGCAATAGATGTCATCTCAGACGTTCCTGCCAATTGTAATGCACTAGGGCAAATTACCGTACAGGGTCGCGGAGGTTCTGGAGGGCCCTATGAATACGCTTTTGTAAATAATGGAGCGCCTGAACCAGTATATCCAACAGATTATTCTATTCAAACAACATATGTAGCGGCTGCTGGTGATTATGATATATATGTAAGGGATGCCAGTGGTTGTACATCGTTCGATATTGCAACCGTGATACAATTAGATCCGGATTTAGTGTTGCCATCAATTACCGTTGTGAATCAGTGTGATCCCACATCCACTGCTTTTGATATTACGGTACGTATGCCTGATACTATAAATACACCAAGATTTACCTTAGGCGGAAATGAACAGTTACCGACCTTAGTTGGTAGCTTTTGGGAATACACCTATACTGTGAGTAGTCCCGGAGATTACGTGGTAGATGTTATAGATGCAAATGGCTGTACAAGCCAAGGAATAGCTAGGGTGTATAATTTCCTATCCGCTTCTGGCGATTTTACAACCGATTCAACATGTAATGATGCTGATGGGGAAATTTCTATAAGTACTTTTGGGGGTAGTGGCGATTTTAGTTTTGTACTCACCGGTACTGACTATAATTCCGGTGCAGTTGGGCCAATCACTCAGATAAATAATCCTGTATTTACAGGCTTGGAACCTGGTAATTACCAGGTGGTAGTTACGGACAGAATAGTTAACGATGGTAGTGGTTTTTGTGAATTTACGGTATCGGATGTTAATTTGAACCAGGCCGCTCAACCTGTTATTACTTCAGAGGTTGTCACGGACATTAGTTGTAGAGATGCAAATGACGGTACTATAGAGGTTGCCATTGGTCCGGCAAATGCCATGGTTCCTTTCACTCCTGAAGACAATCCTATTGTTTTTATATTAAATAATCTAACAACCTCTTCTGAACAGGATAGAAACGGGACTGGTTCTTTTACAAATTTACCAGCGGCAGATTATCAGGTTCAAGTGGTAACCGCCCGTGGTTGTGAAGTACTGTCGGCAATACACACCGTTACCAATCCCTCGGTATTTTCTATTTCAGCCTCGGCTCCCGATTTTACATGTGAAGTTGGTGCGAATAGATTCAGCTCCACTATTATTACGGTAAATGTAATAGATCCAGGAACCGTTGGATCTGGTTATCAATATAGTATTACCGGATTTCTTAATTTTCAATCTGCTAATACATTCGAAATTGTAGATAATGGATCAACTCAAAATATTACTGTTTATGCTTTAGATGGTAATGGATGCCAAACCACGTTTGATGTGCCGCCGATAAATCCGCCAACCGATGTTGTCCCATCTATCCTAGCAGTTGACCCACTAAATTGTAGAGACGATGAGCGTGTTCGAATACAGGTAATAGGAACCACTGATTTTACTGTTTCCGTTATATCCGCTATACCTGTGTCCTCCGTTTCAAATAACGCTGGAGATAATTTTGCAGACATATTCTTACCTACAGCAGGAGATTACTTATTCGAGATTACCGATAATATAGGTGGTTGTGTATATCCAATGCCTGTGCATACTGTCAATGAACCTATACTGCCTACTGTGGCCATAAGTGAAGCCAACCCAGTGAGCTGTTTTGGAACAGATGATGGTGAACTCTTCATAGAAGTTACCGACTATGCTGGCGCCTATACGTATACGGTTTATATGGCAGATGATGTTGCAAGGGCCACACCTATTGCGACTGGTAGTTTTGATACTACTAACTTTCCAGATGTTAATGGTGATCCTGCAAGAATTACCGGATTACCAGGTGGTAATCTGATTGTTGAGGTTGTTTCTACTGCAATGCCTTTTTGTGAAAACGAAAGTAATGTAGCTAATATAAGGACACCAAACGGAGTCCTTCAGGTAGCTGCTATTCCTGTAGGCAATGTAGGTTGTGATAACACTAGTGGAGAAATAGAGGCTACAGGACAGGGCGGATGGGATGCATTCCCATATGAATACAGGTTAATGCAGAGTGCTGATGGTGGAACAACGTATACCACCGAGGTTGTCCCGTTTTCTGCCTTAAACGAATTTACCGGACTTGCTTTTGGATTCTATCAAGTAGAAATTCAAGATGTAGAAGGGTGCACCAATACCATTGATATTGAGTTAGCTGAAGTACCACAGATCAATGCGGGGATTAGGCAGCCCATTGGTCTGGATTGTCCGAACGGAAACAATGCGGTCTTAGAAGCTTTTGACCCATCTAGCGGAGATGCTATTACGGCCATTGCAGGAGCTACTGGTGGTTTTGCAGGTGCTGGTTACAATTATAGATTACTTTATTTGAATGGAAATGATAATACCGATATTCAATCAACTAGCGGGTTACAAAATTCTCCAACCTTTATTGGTGCCAGCGGAGGATTCATTAGTGCTGGTTGGTACGCCATAGAGGTTTCTTCTAGTTTTGACTGTTTATTCGTAACAGCGCCATATTTCGTGGATCCACCACCTCCGATTGTACCGCTATTGGTACAAACAAGAGTACCTGGTTGTGGAGGTGATGGCGAAATGCGACTTACTATTGAAAATCCTGATCCCCTATTCAATTATCAATACTTGAGAATAGAAAATGGTGTAGCTATAGGGTCTTACATAGATATGATTGGAACGTCAGTGTTAATATCAGGCGTACAAGGAATAACGTACCAGTTTGATGTAAGGAAAACCAGCGTTTCCAGTACCTGTCTTGCTGTACGTTCTAATGGAATTACTATGACCGATGCAACTGGAATAACGATTTTGGCAAATCTTCCAGATGATATTTCCTGTGCGTCTGAATTGGACGGTAGGATAGAATCCTTTGTAAATGGTGGTGTGGGAGACGATTTGTTTTATCTATACATCGGTGACCCAGTAGACGCCTTTAGTCCGGCCGCAACTGCTACGGTATTCAGAGGTCCGCAACCAGATGGTACTTTTGAGGCTTTGCCTCCTGGAGTAGACTATTATATTGCCGTAACTAGTGGTGCCAGTTGTATGGATATTGCTGGACCTTTTGTTATTGAACGACCGGAACCTATTGTTTTTGATGCGAATGCTACTCCGGTTTCCTGTAACGGGGAAGAAGATGGTAGCATCACAGTTGAAGTACTTTCTGGTGGTGTTGGTCTAACTCAGTTTGCCATAGCGCCAAACTTCAATGAATTCTTTACCGATGCTGCTACTCCTGGGGTGTATACCTTTGAAAACTTGGCCGCTGGTACCTATGAGATTTTAATACAGGATGAAAACGGATGTTTTGAAAAAGACTTTATAACGGTATCTGAACCCGATGAGCTTCAAGTGGTTAATATACAAACAACGCCTGAACTTTGTATCGGAGCCAATGATGGTACGGCTATATTCGAAATAACAGGAGGTACACCGTTTAATGACCCATTGCTAAGTCCTAGCCCATTCTTTGAATATAAGTTGGAAATGATCGATCCTATCGATGAATCAGGGACTGGAACGTTTGCAGCCTATACTGGAGTACTCTTGGAGAATTTGCAGGGAGGAGCCACCTATCTTATCACGGTTCAAGATGGTAATTTTTGTACAACTACAGAATTGTTTACCGTAGGCATAGGTGTGGATTTAACTGCAGAACCTATTGTTGAATATGGTTGCGAGGGTATTTTCCCAAATAGCACGGTAACAGTTAGTTTACAAGATAACAGTCTTATGAACGATGTTATGTTTGCTTTAGACCCTATAGACCCTACTGATGCTATTACTTCTATTGCTGGAGTAGACAATGTTTGGGGTGATTTAACACCAGGAGATCACACCGTCTATGTTTATCATCAAAACGGATGTACGATTTTTGTTGAGTTTACAGTAGATGCATACCATCCTCTGACCTTGACAGCTATAAAAACAGGCCCCAACGAAATGGAAGTGACCGCGGAAGGTGGCTATGGAGGTTATGAGTATTTTTTTAATGGTGACTCTTTTGGAGACGTTAATGTATTCACTACCAATGAAAGTATGACTGTTAATGCCATGGTGGTTGATGCCAACGGATGTATGGTTGAAGTTGCTATTCCTTTTGAGTTTACAGGGATGTTGGATATTCCCAACTTCTTTACACCAGATGGTGACAATCTTAACGATATCTGGTCCGTTAAAAACAGGGAGTTTTTCCCGAATATAGAGGTTAGGATTTATGATAGATATGGTAGAGTAGTAGCCAATCTAACGGAAGTAATAGGTTGGGATGGAACATATGACGGAAAAGCGGTGCCAACTGGTGACTATTGGTATGTAATTAACGCAAATGATAAAGATAAGCAGCGTTATGTCGGGCATTTTACGCTTTACAGATAGGTAACTTACATACAAATAGACTTAAGAAAGACACCGATAAAGTGTCTTTTTTGTTTTTAATGCCTTAAGCGTAAAAATGGCTTCAAATTTTTGTAGTTTTCCATTATGGTAAACACATGTTTTCTTTACTTTTTAAAGCTTAGACGTACGGCAATGTTTTTAAATAGCAAAAAACTGTATCTGGTATGCATTGTGATTTTCGCTCAAGGATGTTCCGCGCAAAATCAGTCTATGCTCTTAGATGATGAAATGGAGACCACGGTAAAGGAAAAGCTAAGTTATTATTTATACTTACCTGATAATTATAAACCGGATAATAAAGAAAAATATCCTCTGTTACTTTTTTTACATGGCGGTGGCGAATCTGGGGATAGCTTGGTCTCTGTTAAACGTAATGGTCCCCCAAAATTAATAACCCAAGGTAAGAAATTCCCTTTTTTGATATTAGCACCTCAGAATCCCTATCAAAACAAATGGTGGAACACGCGTGCTGTAAAACAGTTATTGGACACTATTGTTGCTACCAATAACGTAGATGTCAATGGCGTTTACCTTACTGGATTAAGTAGGGGAGGAGGAGCAGCATGGGAGATGGCCGTGCAGTACCCCCAAACCTTCGCGGCTATGGCCGTTGTTTGCGGAATGGCCCCATTACCTTATGCTTCATGGATAAATAAGGAAATGCCCATTTGGGTATTTCATGGTGAAGATGACAAATCCATTCCTGTGTCCGAATCCGATAATATGGTAGCGAAACTCAAGGAAATGGGCTATGATATTCAATATACGAGGTACCCTGGAGTTGGTCATGATTCATGGATACAAGCTTACGATACAGAGGAGCTGTATGATTGGTTTGTGGAGCAAAGAAAGGATTCGGATTAAATTATCTTTGATAGTGGATTAGTTCATTAATTTAGATTCAACAAATGTTAATCCATTATATAACCCCTTTATTTTATCTTGAATACTATCTGTCATTGCTAATAAAAATTAAAACAAAATGAAAAAAAAGTACATTATCACCATATTCATTCTTATGATTACGAATACATTCATAGCGCAAGAAAAACAAGTAAGATTAGGTGTTATAGGGCTTAGTCATGGCCATGTGGGTTGGATTTTGGGTAGAGAGGATGCAGGTGACGTCACCATGGTAGGCATTGTGGAAACCGATAGGGAATTGGCACAACGCTTATCTGCCGAACATGGTTTTTCTATGGATTTGGTATTCGGCACCATCGAAGAGATGATAGCCGCCAAAAATCCCGAGGCTGTTGCGGCTTTTGGAACAATATATGATCATTTGCAAGTGGTTGAGGTTTGTGCTCCAAGGGGAATCCACGTAATGGTAGAAAAACCTTTGGCAGTAAGTTTTGAACATGCCCAAAAAATGGAAGCCTTGGCTAATGAACACAATATTTATTTGCTTACAAATTATGAGACGTCTTGGTATCCTACTAATGTACGGGCGAATGAAATACTGAATGAGGGAACCATTGGTGAGCTTAGAAAAGTCATTGTTCGCGATGGTCATCGAGGTCCAAAAAAAATTGGTGTAAATAAAGAGTTTTTAGCATGGTTAACGGATCCTGTACGTAATGGAGGTGGTGCTATAATGGATTTTGGATGTTATGGAGCTAATCTGTTAACATGGTTGCATAAAGGAAAGAAACCAAACTCTATTACAGCTGTTACGCAGCAACTTCAAGCTGAAAATAATCCAAAAGTAGATGATGATGCAACAATAATACTTACTTATGATGAATCCATGGCCATACTTGAACCGTCATGGAATTGGCCTATGGGTCGTAAGGATATGGAATTATACGGAACCTTAGGTGCTGTTTATGCAGATTCACGTAATCAACTTCGATTGCGGATAGCCGAAGGATATGATGGTTTTCAAGAAGAAACCTTTAATTTAGAAGAACGTATATCTCCCTTCAACGATCCATTTGCCTTGTTTGCTGCCGTTATATTAGGGGATTTACAATTGGAGCCTTTTGACCCATATAGTTTGGAAAATAATATGATTGCTATGGAAATTTTGGATGCCGCTGTAAAGAGTTCCAAAAA
This sequence comes from uncultured Maribacter sp., assembly GCA_964353165.1. Classification (GTDB taxonomy): domain Bacteria; phylum Bacteroidota; class Bacteroidia; order Flavobacteriales; family Flavobacteriaceae; genus Maribacter. The sequence goes on along the minus strand of CAYGUY010000001.1, from coordinate 37,451 downwards.
AGGGGAGACTATAATTTTAAAGAAATAGCTAGTTAGCTATGATGTCTAATTACTTTAAGTTAATAGTTTGCGTAAAATGAAAAGTTACTATCGTTTTTGATTTAAGGTTATTTCTTTCAGTGTTTTCTTACTCAATATTTTTTATTCTTTTTAAGTGCTTAATTTCTGAAAATTTATTGTATTTAAAACGTGTTGCGTACTATGTTGTTGATTCTTAAAGTGGAAATTGTAGGTTGCAAGATTGTTTGTAGTTTGGATTTAGTATGTGCTTTTTTAAGATAGCCGTTAGACGAAATTTTTAAAACTTAAAATAAATTTTAACTTAGAATTCGCTTTGCCTTTAAATAAGGTATTAACATAATGTTTCTTTAAAAAATTACTATCTTATATTATTTTAGCCGTTACTTTTTCGATTATAAAAATTTCGAAATTTGACTTACATGAATAAAGATAGGATTGTAGAAGTATTCTAAATTTTGCTTTTTACATAGGTCATTCTTGATTGAGGATTTTAGATTATAGTTGAGTCACTGAGTAACTGAGTAATTTTAAGTAATACGATGATTTTGTTACTATCTAACTTTTTGACAAAATACCTTACAAGAACGTTGTTCCTGATAACCTCGGTGGTAGGTACTTTATGTACTGCTCAAGTGAGTTGTCCCGTGATAACGCTACCAGCCAATGGAGACGTAGATGTTCCCGTTGATACACGGGTCGTATGGGATTTGGTTTCAGGAATAGATGGTTATTCGGTTTCCTTAGGGACCAACCCAGGAGGCTCTGATATTTATAATAGTCGTTCTGCTGCTCTGGTGAACAGTCTTGTACCCATCGTAGGATTACCTGATAACACTGAGATTTTCGTTACCATAAGTATGTTTTTGAACGATGGTACTACTTTTATAACCTGCCCTTCCGAAAGTTTTAGAACGGTGGATGTTACCACGCCGCCCAACTGTACTTTCTTAAATAATCCAATGCCAAACAGTGAAGGCGTGGCATTAGGGGAGAATATTATTTGGGATTACGCCCCTACTGCTACTGGGTATCGGTTAGCCATAGGAACCGCGGAAAATGATGATGATTTATTGCCTGAGACTGATGTTGGTAATGTCTTGACCTATGGTCTCGTTGATAACTTTCCAGTTAATACCGAGATTTTTGTCACCATTACACCCTATAATGAAAATGGAGATGCTGGTGTTTGTCGAGTAGAGCGATTTGTAACTGGTGATTCGAGCATAGACTGCGATATATTTAGACCTGCAACTAGTATACCAGCGTCTATTGGCTTGTGCGAAGGTGAAACTGAAGTAACTATTATAAGTGAGGATCGAGCGGATGGTTTTAGATGGTCTAGAATAAACTCGGATGGTACTGAAGAATTAGTATCAGAAACCAATGTTTTTACAACCCAGGATATCGGTTCTTATAGGTACGAGGCATTTATTTCAGTTTCAATTTTAGGCGAAATTACGGAGTGTTCGAGTATAACTGATTTCCAAGTGGTTCGCTCCGATATAGGATTGGTTGATAGTGTTGAATCCGAAATAAATGGGCTTGGATTAGATTTAATCGTAAATGTGATTGGTCCGGGAATTTATGATTACGCCTTGGATGATCAAGATGGGCCTTACCAAGATAGCAATGTATTCAGAAATATTGCCGAAGGTGATCACCTTATTTTTGTTAGGGACAAAAATGGTTGTGGGACCATAACCTATGAATTTATACAGACCTTGAGGCCAGATGATTTTCCAAAATTCTTCACACCGAATAATGATGGTATTAACGATTATTGGCAACTTTCCCCTAAAAACGATAATGTTCCAAGTTTGCGAACGCTTTATGTTTTTGACCGGTATGGGAAGTTACTTTCTCAAATTAATCCAGATTCTATTGGATGGGACGGTACGTACAATGGACAACCTATGCCATCTTCTACTTATTGGTTCAAGGCTATTTCGGTTTTTGATAGGGAGATTCAAGGGTATTTTGCACTTAAAAGATAGGGTTTATTTGAATTTTTACGGTATCGTATCTTTCTATGTGGAGCTTGTACATAATCTTTTAGCTTGCATGAATAATAACCTAATCCTTAAAAACCAACAGCTTCTCTCTGTTCTGCGTGATAAAATAGTATGAACCACCGGTAGCACATTTTACTTCTGCGATTGTCTTTGCGTCCTTGGGTGCCAATAACCCACTTGTGTTATTGGGAACTGTTTCAAAAGAGCCTTTACCGTTTCCTTTTAAAAATAAACCGTTTAGGGCGTCATATCTTCCTATGAAGGTTTCATTACCAAAATCGTTTCCAACTCCCAAGATATCTAAATTTCCGTCGGTATCTATATCGGCTAAAATAAGACTGTTCAAAGGTGCCAATTGGGCTTCTATTGGTAAAGGATGCATCTTAAATAATCCATTTCCAAGGTTCTCTATATAGCTGCTGTTACCATAATTACCTTTTAAAATGGTAGCGTTTTCTAGTTCAGAAGCAGAAAACAAGGTATTTTCGGTAGCTTTTGCATAGTCTCTGTAGTAGTTGAATTTTGATCTAAATAAGGTGCTCTGTTTATTCAAATCGCCCCAAAAGTTGACAGGAAAGGACTTATAAGTACCATTTTTGGCCTTAAAATAAGCAAATGTAACGGGGTCAATACTGCCGTTTTGGTCAAAGTCCTTTGCAATTACCGTAACTGGTCGCTCTTGGGAAGGCTGAAATAAATTATTTCTTCCTAAGTTTCCTGCAACAAAATCTAAATCCCCATCATTGTCCATATCTGCAGCTTCAATACTTTCCCACCACCCTAAAAACTGTTGGATATCCGTATTTTCCACTTTTTCAAAAGAGGTGTTTTTATTCTTAAAAATGGTAATGGGCATGAGTTCGCCAACTACGATTAAATCTTGTTGGCCATCTGCATCGTAATCGCTCCATAGGGCATCCGTTATCATACCTACAGATCTTAGTTCTGGCGCAAGCTTATCGGTGACATCTCTTAACGTGCCGTTTTCGTTTTGTAATAAAAAACTCTTTTCCGGCATGGGATAGGCTCCCATTGGCGTTCGGCCACCAACAAAAAGATCTACGTAGCCATCATCATTAAAATCGACAACTTTTACTACGCTGCCACTGGTTTTTATTTCTGGTATTCTCGTTGCATCTTCCGTAAATGTTCCCGTACCATCATTGAGGTAAAAGCGATCTCTGTAGTCGGCGCTTCCGTTTATAAACTGATTGCTTCCAGAGACTAAATACATATCTAAATCTCCATCATTGTCAATGTCAAAGAGGGCTATATCCTCTTCTTCGAATTGCTTTTCATCTGGGTTGTTGAATAGTTCTTTTTGAACAAAGCTACCGTCCACTTTTTGTAACAGTAAGGTAGGGGAAAATTTATGGGTACTGCCTATAATGATATCTTCATAGGAATCCCCATTTAAATCACCCACTGCAATACATGGGCCGTTTTGCGATAATTTATGGGGCAATGTGCGTTGTATATCAAAGTCTATAAAATCTAGGTCGTTAAGATTAATATCAAGACCTAATTGTGTCGTAATGTTTGTGAAATAGGTTTTTTTTGAATTTTCGTCATTAGGAAGGAGGGAATTAGGGGTATTTTTAGTCATCCCGTTTTTATGGCTAACAGATATTGTTTGGTTACTCGCTATATTATGGAGCTTTTGATAGCTTCCGTCCGGCCATTTTATTTCTATACTTTGTATGGTATCATTGCTGCCTAAGCCAAAATGGGGAATAGGCTCAACAGAGGACATGTAGCCGCGGGATAAATAATGTTGATAGTATTGAGTTTTATCGGTATTGTAGATAAGTTGTATTTGGGTGCCAATACCTAGAGGATTACCGGATGGCCCTTCTAACGAAATCCTTAAAAAATGATTCTTTCCAGTTTCTTTTTCATCAGAGGTATTCTCATACACGAAGGCTTCATCATTAATATTATTAACAATATAGTCAAGATCACCGTCTTGGTCTAGATCCGCAAAAGCAGCACCGTTTGAAAATGATGGCATGCTTAAGCCCCAATTTTCAGTATGTTCCTCAAACGTCCAGTCTCCTTTGTTGCGATACCCATAGTTAGGTACCTTAACCTCGGGTATGGAATCTAAAAGTTTAGCTGGGCTTAGGTATGCGTTCACGTTAATAGCGAAATCACCAAAATCTTTATCTGTAATGTCTCGAGGAAAACCATTGGTAATCAAAAGGTCACGAAAGCCATCGTTGTCCACATCCATAAATAGGGGAGACCAACTCCAATCGGTTTTCGATATGCCTGCCATTAGTCCTATTTCGTTAAAGTTGCTGGCAGAACCGTTCCCTTTATGGAGCATATTACGCATGTATTGATATTGGTAATCATATCGTTCATTTAACGTATATTCTACATAGTTTGTGTTTCCGATATTGGTTTTCATTCGGTGATTAGTCTCTCCGAGCATATCCAAGGTGAGTATATCCAAAAAACCGTCGTTATCATAATCCGATATATCAGAGCCCATAGAAAATTTACTCTGATGCTTTAGATATGAGCCAACTTCATTGGTAAAGGTGCCGTCTTGATTATTGATATACAGTACATCGTTAGTTAAATAATCGTTGCTAATATGAAGGTCTGGCCAGCCATCATTATTTAAATCTGCAACGGCAATTCCAAGGCCAAAACCCTCATAAATAATGCCTGCAGCAATGGTAACGTCTTCAAATGTTCCGTCGCCCTTGTTTCTGTATAATCGATCGTTGCTTATAGCAGAGCCATCATTAACACTTTTGCGATAATTTGTTGGTAGTTCATGTACTTGTTCGTTATTTAACACGTAGAGATCAAGAAGGCCATCTTTGTCATAATCAAAAAATGTGGCGTTCATACTATTCCTATTATCATCTATTTTGTAGGCTTGAGCCATTTCCTTAAATGTAGGTATACCATCTTTATTTAAACCTTGATTTACAAAAAGCATATTACTTCTTTCCTCGTCGCCATTGGCCATGGCTACACAGATATAAACGTCCATCCAGCCATCTAAGTTGATATCAACTACAGCAACCCCTGTACTCCATTTTTGCTTTGCTTCTATACCGGCAACCGTTGATATGTTTTCAAAATTGAAATCTCCTTTATTTAGGTATAGTTCGTTCGAAACTTGGTTTCCTGTAAAAAGGATGTCGTTACGATTATCATTATCAAAGTCCGCAATGGCAACACCACCACCATTAAATATATATTCTTCGGTTAAGATGTTAAAGGTGTCCGTTTCTACGATACGGTTGTTAAACGTAATGTTCGTGGATTTTCCTGATTTTAAAATAAACAGCGTTTTTTCTTTCTTTTCGCAAGAAGAAAAGATAAACAGTAATAAAACGGAAAGTAATAATATATTTTTCATTAGGTCGCGAACATGTTAGATATGGTGAAACAAAAAAGCAGTGATTATACAAAGATAATCACTGCTTTTGGTATTAGAAATCTTCAATGAAGATTTATTGTTTAACCTAGTATGCTGGATCTTGTGTTAAGGTTGGTACACCATCCAATACTGAACGATCAATCGCTTCAATAGGAATTGGGAAATATTCATGCTTACCTTGTACGAAGGTTTTACCTGCCAAATATACCCTGCTCTGAGATTCACTTTGAATATAAGCATTAATTGTTTCCGCAGCGATTCCCCATCTAGTCAAATCGAAGAATCTGTGACCTTCCATTGAAAATTCAAGACGTTCTTCAAAACGAACTGCTTTACGAGCAGTAGCAGGATCCGTCCAAGGGTCACTGTATTGCGCTATTTCGTAATTGGCAGCCGGCTCATCTGGAACAACTGTAAACTCTGATCGTGTAGCACCTTGTATTGCTCTTGGAACAAAACCGGCTGGGTTAGAAGCTCTTGCTCTGATAATATTTACCAGTTCACGTGCTCTTTCTAAATTACCCAGTTCTACTTCAGCTTCGGCTAACCAAAGGTATATCATTCCAAGTCGCATGATTCTATAGTTGTTGGCAGAAAGGTTTTGCCATCCACCGCCACCAAAGAACTCTTGCTCTGCCACGTGTTTCTTAGAAACAAAAGGACCGGCATAGTTAAGGTCACGAGCAAAATCATTTTGAGCGATAAGGAAGTTCTTGTACAAAATCCCTGGTCGTCCAACAGCGTGGTCTAATCTAGGATCTAGAGTACCAGTGTATAGAGAGTTTCCATCTGCATCTACGTCTGAAGTAACGTTAGCATCGTTAAATGTATCCAATAGTGGTAAACCACCTTCAGTTTTGTAAGCATTAACCAAGTTCTGACTTACTTGGTAAAAACCACAGCAACCCCAAGGAGCAATGTACGGATGGGCTAAACCAATACCACGGTTAGAAACGTCTGCGTTCGCTTGACTAACGGCAAACTGTACCTCAAAAATAGATTCTGAGTTGTTACGTGTCCCTACCAAGAAGTTCTCCTCATAGGTCGGAGCTAAAGAGAACCCACCATTGTTGATGATATCCTCAAGAATTGGCTTCGCCTCTGCCATTTTAGCTGTGTTCGCAGAACCATCGGCATTAAAACCTTGGTAAATCTTCGCTTTAGCCAAGAACGCTTTGGCTGCCCAACTCGTTGGTCTACCTACTTGACTTTGTGTAGTTGGAAGAGCTGCTGCAGCAGCTTCAAAATCTGCCTCGATGAACGGCCATATCTCGCGGTCGTTAGGAACCAAACTACTTGAGAGATCTCCTAAGTCGAAATTTGTTTCGTCTATGTAAACTGGACGTTCCCACATTTTACGAGCTTCGAAATGAAAAATACCTCTAAGAAAACGTGCTTCTGCGATAATCTGCGCACGTCTCTCATCTGAAATACCTTCTTCAATTTTTGCCAAAGCATTTATGGCATCGTTCGTAGTTGCAACTCCTAAATACAGACCTCTCCACTTATCACGCATGTGAATGTTAAAGTTTTGCCAATCGTATTGCTCTATAAAGGACTGCTCTGGCTGATCACCTGCATCCGTGCCTTTTAAGGCGTCATCGGAAGCTAGGTTAAATACCCAGTTTTGAATCTCATTGTGCCAGGTCTGACCTTGAAGACCACCACCTTGCAACATGTTGTAAGAACCTAAAAGGATTCCTTCTACGCCACTCGGTGTGGCTACATCACCTTCACTAAACGCCGCTTGCGGCTCTTTAGTTGAAAATTCGTCGGCGCACCCTGTGACTAGAAACAGTGAGGCGACAAAGATTAATAATACTCCTTTAATTGTTTTCATTTGCATTTTAATTTAAATTTCATATTCAATTTTTATTACTGTAACGTGATATTCAATCCTAAACTAACAGTTGCTGCTACCGGGTTAAAACCACCGTCATAACCTAAGGTAAGGTTTCTATTGGAATCTCCCGTTCTTCTTAAAGAGATTTCAGGGTTTAATCCAGAATACTTAGTAAAGGTAGCAACGTTTTGTGCTTGAAGGTAAATTTGAGCGTTAGCTAAACCTACATTCTGTAAAACATTTTCTGGGAAATTATACGTTAATTGAATGTTTCTGATTCTAAAGAAACTGCCATCTTCAATTAAATAAGAAGAAGGTTGGCTACTTGTTGCATCATCTGCATCCATAATTGGTGTCGTTGCATTAGGGTTAGCCGCTGTCCACTGTGCTACGGGAGCAGTTGGGTTAGAAGGTTGCCATGCATCGAACAAAGCTCTTTGAGACCTGTTTCCTTGGAAGGTGTTGAAGTCGGAGAAATAACGTACATAGTTGAATACATCATTTCCTTGTGATCCGTTACCGAAGATATTCAAGCTTAAGGCTTTGTAGTTGAAGTCTAAGTTGATACCATAAGTGAAATCTGGATGTGGATTTCCGATAATAGTTCTATCATCCGATGTAATCACACCATCACCGTTTGTATCTTGGAAACGGAATTTACCTGGAGCGTTGTAATCACCGAACTGAGGTGCTGCATCTGCTTCAGCCTGTGACTGAAAAAGACCCAATACCTTATACCCAAAGTAAGAGGAAATAGGTGAACCAGCTTGGGTAACCGTAATTGCGGATATACGCTCGTTACGACCAAATATTCTTTCTCCTTCAGAACTCAATTGATCAATTTCGTTTTTGTAAGCGGAAAGGTTGGCATTTACACTAAACGTAAAGTCTTCACCGATTTTTCCGTTATAGCCTCCAGCGATATCAAATCCTTTTGAAGTAGCTCCACCAACGTTTACAGAGGGAGGGCTAGCTTGTCCAGCCGTAAAAGTAGGCTGTGCTGGTAGAAGCATATCGGTTACAACACGATTCCATAAATCAAGGGAAAATGTGAATTTGTTGTTCAACATAACCATATCAACACCTATGTTATTGGATGTTGTTGTTTCCCACTTCGCGTTAGGGTTTCCAAATTGTCCTGGCTGGAAACCAATTGCTGGTGAACTAGTGGAACCATCAATTGGGTAACCTCCTGTTACGATATCTGAACGGTAGGTTGTAAAGGCGTTGTAGTTTCCAATTTCTTGGTTACCTGTTTGACCCCAACCATAACGTACCATTAAATTGTCTAACCAATCTGCACCGTCCATAAAGCTTTCGTCCGAAACTCTCCAACCCAAACTGAATGCAGGGAATACAGCACTTCTGGAAGCTGCTCTAAAACGAGATGATGAATCGTTTCTTAGGGTTACTTGTGCTAGGTATTTACCGTCATAATCATAGTTGAATTGTCCAAATTGAGACCACAAGGTAAAGTCATTGATAATAAATCCACTGTTACTCGAGGTAGTAGCATCACCCAAATTCAAATAGCTAATAATGTTGTTGGTGTCAAAAGCAAAACGTTGCCTGCTAGCATTAAATCCTTCAGCAAACTGTTGGATAGATTCTACCCCAACATAGGCCTTCACGTTATGAACATCGTTAAATGTTTTGTTCCAAGATAAGCCGTTTGTCCATGTCCAAGCATAGGCATACTGTGAGCGTGCTTGGGAACTGTTGATAAAGTTTCCTTCTATGTATTCCGGTTGCGGACGGCCAATGTTTCTAACCCGTTGTACTGTTGCATCCACACCAAAACTAGTACGTACTTCTAAATTGCTAGCTAACTGGTATGCAGCGTAAACATTACCTAAAAGACGTAAATCATATTGACGATCATCTTGGTTTCTGGACAAGGCTGCAATTGGGCTAAAGTTATTTCCTAGGTTAGCACCTCTACTACCTGCAAAATTACCGGCAATATCGTACACTGGCAATAATGGATGATGCTTAAAGGAACCTGCAACAGGACCTTGCTCTTCGTCCAAATTGTTAACCCCTTTTCTGTTTTCGAAAGAGGCCGTGAAATTTTCTCCAATAGTCAACTTGTTGTTTATGGCTTTAAACTCCGTGTTCGCTCTTAAAGAAACTCTATTGTATCCTACGAACTTTACAATATCATCTTGGCTAAAATAACCTAATGAGAACGCATAACGCGCACTTTCCGTGGCTCCGGAAGCTGCAATGTTATGTTGTTGAATAGGTGCTGTACGTGTGATTTCTTCCCACCAGTTTGTATCTGCTGATCGTGTAATGGCATAGATATTACCTGGCTCAAGTGCATATAGACTTGGGTCTGTTGCAGGATCTCCTTCAAATGTTCCACTTGGGAAAACGAAATCAGGAATAGTGATTTCTCCATTAGGGCCATAACCGTACTGACCGTGGCTAGGCGTTCTACCTGCGTATCTATCCGCTAAGAATAAATATGTTCCCAATTGTTCTGCATTTAAAACCTCAGGTGAAGAGGAAGCACTTTGTAAACCATAGAACGTGTTGTACGTTATAGAAGGTTTACCCATTTTTCCTTTTTTGGTGGTAATGATGATTACCCCGTTTGCCGCTCTAGAACCATAGATAGATGCTGCAGAGGCATCCTTTAATACTTGTAATGATTCAATATCGTTCGGGTTTAAGTTTCCTTGGTCGGTTGAAGGTACACCATCTATAATGTATAGTGGGTCGTTGTTACCTACAGAACCAAAACCACGGATACGAACGGTAGCTGAACCACCCGCTCGTGAATCGTTAACGATGTTTACACCTGCAGCCCTACCTTGTAGTTGTTGTGCAAATGTTGTGGAAGGTACGGAAAGTAATTGCTCCGTATCTACTACGGCAACAGCACCAGTCAAATCTTTCTTAGCTTGACTGCCGTAACCAGTTACTACTACTTCGTCCAATTTACTGGCATCCTCTTCTAATGTAATGTCAATAGTTGTTTGGCCATTAATAGGAACGGTAACCGACTTGTAGCCGATGTAGCTAAATACCAGGGTGGCATCGCTATCCGCTGAAATGGTGTAATTACCATCAAAATCTGTTTGGGTTCCGTTGGTGGTGTTTTTCACCAATACATTCGCTCCCGGTAAAGGACCAGTTGCGTCGGAGACGGTCCCAGTAATTGTTTGAGCCTGTATAGTCCCGAGAAATAACAGGGCAACTACAAAAGGCAACTTCTTGAAAAAAAGATTTTTCATGCGCTAAGTTTTAAGTTTAGTTAAAGTTAATTATTTAGATTACTCTAGTTTTAGTTGAGAATGCCACGAAACAAACTCAAATGTAAAGTTATGTTAAAACTTGCGAAACACAAAATATCATAAAAAATTTAACAGTAATTCTTCATATTGATATTATTAGATATCCAATACTATGGATTTAATAATGATGGGTAAATGGGTAGGCTTTAAGCTTTCCGTTCATATAAGTGAACATGGATGGGTGTTGTGGACCACCTCCCGCTTATGCGTTGGATTGATTTTGTTTGGTTTTATAAGCCTTTGTTTACAGGTTTGAAGTAAGAAAGTATAATTATTATTTTGTAATATGGGAGTAAATGCGGTCATTTTAGCAAGGTATTTTATTGTTTGAGCTGCTAAGTGGTATGTATGGTAATTAGGATAGCGCTAATTAAGCGCTTAATTACCTTCGTTTTTCAAAAGGTTCACCATTCATTGAATTTGTAGCATCTTTATATTTAGAATCAAAATTCAGAGCGTATGTGTTATGATTTCGGACGGGGGTATATTGGAGATTGGCCCAAAAATAGTTATGATATTGTTTTAGGTCAAAACAATGAACAGTAAGTGAACTATGGTTGCGTTTGTTTTTGTAGGACGCTATCCACATATATTCCAATAAGATGTGTTCTAATATTAACGGACTTTTCTATACCATCTTTAGTTGACCTCACCTTCATAACACTGGACGGGGATTCTGGCATATGACATTTAATGCAGTCCGTGTATTCATTTGTAAATGATGCCGAATTGTTGACATGCAGGATTTCGGGTTGTTGATGGCAGGAAATACATGTAGAATTAAAATATTGTGAATTGCCTCTTTGGTTTTTATGGGGGTCGTGACAGGTGACACAGCTCATATCGTTACTTTCTTTATAACAAGGGCTACTTATTAAAAGGCCATATTGATTGCCGTGTACATCTAATTGGTCAGTTGGTTTGCTAGAATTATAATTTTTAGAATGCTCCTCTAAATTATCACCTACAAGAAAGTAGAATGGATTTTCCGTGATTTGGTTGTTCCTGAGTCCGGAATGACATTGCGCGCAGGCATCCATTTGTTGTTGACGGTTTAATGTTTCTGCTTTTACTATTGGGTCAAATTCTAATTCATTTAAATTTCCTATTCTGAAATCTACATGTTCTTGGGATGGACCATGACAACGTTCACAATCTACACCGTACATGAAGGACTTTTTATCGTAAACGTTCGAGTCTCCTGTCAGCTTTTCGTTTTTGGCAAAGGTAACATGGCATTTGATACAGTTGTCCATCACAGGTCTCTTAAAACTGTAGTTAGGATATCCAGGACTGTTGATCCAGCTATCCGTTAATGTAAAATAGGAAGCTTGTAGTTGGTATAGGGAATCTCCCTTAAAACTGAGATAGGATTGTCCCTTTACGCCAGAACCGATTGTGATATCAATTTTTGATTTTTCAAATACTTTACCGTGATATGTTTTTGATGTTTGATAACTGCTTCCATCTTCTTGCGTCATACTAACAAGACTGCCTGCTAAATTAACTGTATGCTCACCACTACCAAAACTACCAAGAATATGCTTGGCATCTCCTGGGGCAGAAGTATTATAGTGCGCTGTTGAAATATGCGTTTTGTATATTTCTTGATGACATGGGATACAAGATTCCGAACCAGCAAATTTTTTGCCGTTGTAGTGCACAGGTAATTCCGCTTTTAAAGTTTGATATTCGGATAGGGATACCTCCTTGTAGTTGTAGTATAAAAGGTAGCAAAGCATAAGCAATGCCAAAAAACAAATCCCGAATACCAATTTCTTTAACACCTAAGTAATTTTAATAAGCAAGTTACTAAGTTAATATCATATCCTTATACTATTGATTAACACAATTAGTATTTTGTAAAATTATAAATTATTTAAAATTCGTTGGTGCTATGGAGTGAAGTTCAATTATAAATCAGACTTAGTATTTTTTTAACGTAGTAATAATTGGTACCTTAATATACGTACTGATAGCTTTTGTTGCTTTATTAAGCAAAAATCCCATATTGCTTAACACTAGTAAAAGTAAACTTGGTTTTTGAAAGACTTTAAAATAGGGTGTATCCAAAAATGACTGAAAAGCTTTGAAATAGTGCTTGTCTTTGGGCGCTATAAGGGTTTTGATACAGTTTGTCCGTCAACATAATTTTCCGTTGTTTTAACTCTATGATTCATCTTTATGGTGCTTGATAATTTTACGTATATTTGAATTAAGACCCCATTGCCAACCCCATAAACTGAATGAAGGCAAGAAACATCTTGACTAAAAAATTGTTGCTCCAAAATGAAAAGAAGTTTGGCTTAAACTATTCTTCTTGGCACTGGTGTAATTTTTAAATAAGTGTATTTGAAAGTGACTGTGAATAGCATTCGATTACTTACCAGTTTAAGAATAGTTCATTTAATTTTTCATTCGAATAAGTAACACTCCATTGGCACCCCGTGATCCATAAAAAGAAGCAGCATCATCGCGCAGCACCCTAACGGAAGCAACTTCTCTTGGAAAGATAAACTCCAAAGAACTTACAGGCGTACCATCTACTATGATTAATGGATCTTGACCGCCTTGAACCGAGTTCACAGGCACTAATTGAATCTGAGTGCCATTGACTCTTGCTCCTGGTATTTCTGTTGCTATGAGTTGGTACATGTTTAAATAAGCACTATAGTCCTTGGGCTCTTTTTTATTTCGTTTCACCTTAGTGACAAAACCTAATTCTTCAAGATTTTCCTCTGACATTACACCTTCGCTTTTCGGAAAAACCAGTACGATAGTTTCCTCATCTTCAAATGTTTTGGTCTCGATACCATAATTCCAAGAAAATGCGGAAATGGTCTTATTATCAGGCTTCATACCTATCTTAAATTCACCTTTCTTATTTGTCTTAATTTTGGTTTTAACCGAATCAAGATAAATAATTGCGCCTTTAATCGGTTTTTGTTCCGAGTCCAACACAGTGCCGTTGACCCATTGTATTCTTGGTGTCTCTTTCTGAGCGATAATTTGAGAAAAACTTAATATAACGAATAGTAAAGTGGAGAAAATTCTCATAATTTTAGGGTTAATGCATTAATTCACTAACATAAAGTACAAGGTAGTGATAAAAGCAATGTTACCTGATAATATTAGGTTGTTTTTAACGGGAATTAATAACTAAAGGGTTTTTGCTGCGGGACCAATCATTTTTGCAAGGTAATTTCCTTACCTATTAGGTTGTATTTTTTATAGAGGCAAACTTCAGATTAGTTGCTCTGGTTTCGCGTTAAGAAGTTAGTAGTTAATAAATAGAAAGTAATTTATTTGTTATTGACCGAATGCTACTTAGCCTATCTTAAAACAATGGATAATAATCAGCATATCCTCAATATCTTTTGTGAAAAATAAATAGTCTGTTCCACCATCCTTTATTTTTAGTTTTTTCCTAATGGTAGCAACACTTTCTGGAAAATTACGGGTAGTAATATTGGCACGCGTTAATTCAAGTTTTTGAAGGCCTTTTTTGCTGTAGGGTATCACTGTTTTTATTTCGAAACTTCTTCCCGTGAACGGACGTAGTTGTTCGGAGGTGTATAAATGGGAGTGCTGATGTAATTTATGAAGGTTAAAACGCCTGCTAATGAGTTTAAAAGCTCCTGATTTTAGGAGTGCGGCATGGGGTTCATAAAGGTATTTTTTAGGTTTTGAAAATTCCGGTATTGTAGTTTTCTCCTCAGAGGCTAAAAACTTAAACAAACTCTGTGCATTTCCGCATAGGTTTACTGCTTTTATTATAGGTTCCTCTTTATGGTCTTTTTTCAGTAACCATAAGACTTCTTTTACATCGTTGTCTATAGCAATAAGATGTATTTCGCTCACATGTTTTAGTTGTTTCAAACCTAGGTTAATGTCCAGTAAAGGTCCGGTTTTCAAAAGAAGATTAGCACATTTGGATAGTAGAAAATCAATATTTCCAGTAATATCCGGTTCACAATCTTTTAGATAATAAACTTTTTTGTTGGTATTGGTCCTCCTAGATGGGTCAACATAAATCCAATCAAGTTTTCCCCTTGTTTCTTTAATAAATGCCATTCCATCACCAGAAATACATGTAATATTGGTCAAGCCCATACTCATATAGTTGTGTTGGGCGATTTTAGAGAGATTTTCATTCTTTTCTACATGGTACACCTTCGCTAGTCTTTTGCTAAAGGCGTAGCAGTCCACCCCAAAGCCGGCTGTAATATCTACTAATGAGCTTCCGGAGACTAGATTGGCCTTGTAGTTGGCCGCTAATTCCGATGATGTTTGAGAAATGTTGAGCTTATTGGCGTAATAGATATTTGATGTTGAAAACCATGTGGGCAATTTGTCCCTACTTTTCAATTTGGCTTCAATCTGTTCGGCTAGCTCTTTGGTAGTCACAGATTCGAACGGGGATTTTTGAAAGAGTAGGGTGGGGATATCCGTTTGTAAGTTGTTCGTTATAAACGTTTGAACCTCTTTTTGTAAAATAGTATGGTTCATAAATACATTAGAGGTCCTTAGTGAGTGATTTCACAATTTTATTCTCCGCCAGAAACTCTTTTAATATCACTTTTATGGCAGTATAGCCAGGCACGGCGATAATCATTCCAACAATACCAAAAAGAAGTCCTGCAATAATAATAATCAAAAAAATCTCTAAAGGATGTGATTTAACGCTATTGGAAAATATAAAAGGTTGCGAGAAAAAATTATCTACCAATTGGCCTATAACAAGGCCTACAATAACATATCCGGTATTGGGAAGAATTACAGTACTAAAATCCATACCCAAGGTGCTTGTCATGGTGAGTAAAATCATAAGAACACCGCCTATTATTGGGCCAATATAGGGTATTACGTTAAAGAGTGCACATAAGAAGGCTATTACGATTGCATTTTCTATCCCTACTATAAGTAGCACTGCGGTGTAGATTATGAAAAGGATAAATATTTGGAGCAATAGGCCTACGAAATACCGAGATAGTAGATTGTTTATTTTGTTTATGGAATTCACCGTTCCAGATTCTTTAGTATTTGGCACAAACACCAACAATCCATTTTGAAAAAGTTTACTATCCTTAAGGAAGAAAAATGAGATGAACAAAACTGAAAAAAGACCAATGCTCAGGCTACTTAAGACGTTTAAAAAAGAGTTGAGAAAATTGGGTATAAAACTTAGATTTAGATCGGCAAGGATGTTCTTTTCAAGGTTTGATTCTTGTATGACATCTCCCACTACGTTGGTAGAAAGTCCCAAGTATTGCGTGATTTCAAAATATAGAGTGTTTATGCTTTTTTGAAGTCCATCCATGTTTAACAAGGAAAGGTTTTTGCTCTGCTCTGTTATGAGCGGTATAAAAAGTGCAAAAATACTTGCAATAACACCCACCATAACCAGCATTGCCAGTATCACGGCCAATATGTTGGGGAATCTCAATTTTTCACGCAGGAATAGTACGATCGGTCTGCCTATGAGCGCTATTACAGCGGCAATAGCTAAATAGGCCAATACGGACCTAATGGCATAAAGAAAATACAGGATAAGAAAGATACCGGCAATAACCCCAATAGTTCTTAATAAACCGTTTGAAAGCGTTTTAGCGGTCATGATTTAATTTTTAAAAACGTATGAAAAAATATTTGCACCCATTTTCAGGGCTTTTTGTCTAACTTCCTCTGGGTCGTTATGTACCGCTGGATCTTCCCATCCATCACCAAGATCGGATTCAAACGTAAATAGTAAAACCAATCGCTGCTCATAGAATATACCTAGTGCTTGCGGGCGTTGTCCATCATGTTCATGTATTTTAGGAAGTCCTTGTGGAAATTTATATTCTTGAGAAAAAATCGGATGATCAGCACCAATTTCTTCTAAAGGCGTATCAGGGAAGAGTAGGTCTAGCTGTTTGGTAATATAGGGTTTCATTCCGTAGTTATCATCTATATGCAGAAATCCCCCTGAAATTAAATATGTTCTCAGGTTTTCCAAATCTTCAGGGGAGAACACTACGTTGCCATGCCCCGTCATATGTAAAAATGGATATTGAAAAATAGAGGTGTTACCCACTTCAACGGTCTTTGGTTTATCACTTATGCGCGTACCAATATTCGTATTGCAAAATCGAATAAGATTGGGTAACGCTGTTGGATTTGCATACCAGTCTCCACCGCCGTTATATTTTAAAATAGCCACATCTTGTGACTGAACATTATATATAAATGCAAGCAAGCAGTACAACATTAAAGCAGAAAAACGAATCATCACGGAATGTTTAGCAATACACCAAATTTACATAATATCGCGGTTAAAAGGATTGCGTAAGTGGTATTGTTTGAGCGTAACATTCCTGTTGATCAATTATTGTTTAGTCATTTTTTATTTAGCAAACGTAAGAGGGTCGGAATAATCACCACGCTCAAGGTAAAAAACCTGATATTTTTATTTTCTTGGGCAGCGATTATATTTAAGGTCAGCCGTTGTTGATGAGTGCCACAGTGGTACAGGCAACAAGGGCGGCAGTTTCTGTGCGCAATCTCGTTTTTCCCATAGAAACCGGGGCATACCCTTTTATCCTTGCCCTAAGTATTTCTTCCTTAGAGAAATCTCCCTCAGGCCCTATCAATATAGTAATAGGTTTGTCCGGTGCAATCGAGCGCTTTAATTCATAGCGTTCCGTATTCTCGCAGTGGGCTATGAATAAGATTCCTTTTGTGTCTTGTTCTAAAAAGTCGGTTAGGGTGATTAGCGGATTGAGTTTGGGTAGGTATGCCTGAAACGATTGTTTCATGGCCGATTGGATTACTTTTTCGTACCGTTCCTGTTTAATGGTTTTCCTTTCAGAACGCTCACAAAGTATGGGGGTTATCTCATGTACCCCTATTTCAGTTGCTTTTTCTAAAAACCACTCAAACCTATCATTCATTTTTGTAGGCGCAACAACCATGTGCAAGTTATGTTTTGTTGCATGTATTTTTTTGGTACGGATTATTGTAACACTGCAGGCTTTTGGGTTATCATCCGTTAGGCTTGCGAACAGGAAAAGACCTCTACCGTTGGTAATCTGTAGTTCGTCTCCAACTTTTCGTCTAAGTACTTTGACAATATGTTTGCTCTCAAAGGCGTCGAAGGTAAAATTTTTCGATTCTTCTTCTAAATGTGGGTTGTAAAATAACTGCATGGTATGGGTTTAAATGCTATATCTCGCTTTTGCGGTGACATCCTGGTCCGCAAAGATTCCTTTTTTTAATTTTATATACCCTACGATACCAATCATTGCGGCATTGTCCGTACAGTACTCGAATTTAGGGATGTGTACCTTCCAGCCTAGTTCTTTCTCAGCATCCAGTAAAGCTTTTCTGATACCCGAGTTGGCCGACACCCCGCCACCGATAGCAATGGTTTTAATTCCTGTTTGCTTTACGGATTTTTTTAGTTTGCGCATTAGAATAGTAACTATAGTGTGTTGTATGGATGCACAAATATCCGCAAGGTTTTCGAAAATAAAATTTGGATTCTCTTTCGTTTTTCGCTGAACGAAATACAGAATATTTGTCTTTAATCCACTAAAACTAAAGTCCAACTCTTTTACATTGGGTATGGGAAATTCAAAAGCATGTGGGTTTCCTTTTGTGGCGTACGAATCTACTAAAGGGCCTCCAGGATAAGGCAATCCTAGGATTTTAGCACTCTTATCAAATGCTTCGCCAACAGCATCGTCTAGTGTTTGGCCAAGGATATCCATTTGAAAATAATCGTTCACTTTTAGGATTTGGGTATGACCTCCACTTATGGTAAGTGCTAAAAATGGGAATTTTGGTGGGGACATATCTACATCTTCAATAAAATGCGCCAAAACATGGGCTTGCATATGATTTACCTCAGTTAATGGTATGTTCAAACCAAGGGCAAGGGACTTTGCAAAGGAGGTGCCTACTAAAAGTGATCCCATAAGTCCTGGTCCGCGTGTAAATGCTATGGCTGATAACTGTTTTTTATCGATATTTGCCTTGGCCAAAGCTTGATCAACTACGGGAACAATATTTTGCTGGTGTGCACGGGAGGCAAGCTCCGGTACAACCCCTCCATATTCTTCATGTATTTTCTGACCGGCCACCACATTACTTAGTACCCTGCGGTTGCTAAGAACGGCAGCAGAAGTATCGTCACAAGACGATTCTATGGCGAGAATGTAATTAGTTTCGTTTTGCAACAGGTTTGGAATAAAAATTGAATGACAAAGGTAAAACATAAAGCCCTATCAAAAAATTAAGGAAAATACTGATCAGAACAATCTTGGTTCTGGTATTGCTATGTGTTTTGGGAACCATGGTGCTTTCTTTACCCGTTGTTCAAACCAGATTGGCGCAATATGCCACAACGACCATTAATACTGAATTTGGCACAAATATTAATATTGATAGATTGCGCTTTTCCCTTATTTCTTGGGATACGTCCATCAATGGAATCTATATTGCCGATTATCAAAAAGATACTCTGTTCTATGTAGATGAACTTAAAACTTCTGTGTTAAGTCTAGGAAATTTGGTTCAAGGGAAATTGGAGTTTGGTGATATTGAAATCAGCAGATTGTATTTCAAACTTAAGACCTACGCTGGTGAAAGTACCTCAAATATTAATGTTTTTGTAGATAAGTTAGACGACAAAAAACCTAGGGCACCAGGTACACCTCCATTTTTGTTCTCCTCTAGTTTAGTAGATATTAGGAATAGTAGATTCCAATACATAGACGAGAACCTGGAAAATGCAAATGCATTATCCTTTGATAGTCTAAATATTGCAGGTAAAGATTTTAAAATATTGGGGCCTGATGTTTCTGTAGGCATTAACGAAATGTCATTTTTAAGTAAAAGGGGCATTCAGGTTAAACAAATGTCTACAGATTTTAAGTATACCAGGGAGCAGATGCGTTTTGATTCCTTGCAAATTAAGACCCCATTATCCCAGCTCAGTGGTAATTTGGTTTTTAATTATGACAGGGAAGATTTTGTAGATTTTCTAAATAAAGTTAAGCTTGAGGCCAGTTTTGAAGAATCTACCGTTGCTTTTGATGAGATAAATTTATTGTACAACGAATTTGGCCAGGGTAAACAAGCAACTTTTAGCGCAAATCTTAGCGGGGTGCTTAACGATTTGAATACGAACGATTTGTTTCTGTTTTCAGATAATACCGGAATACGGGGCGACTTTAATTTTAAGAACCTTTTTAACAAACAAAAACCTTTTGCACTAGATGCAAAGATGAAGAATGTGACAAGCAATTATTATCAATTAAACGCACTCTTACCTAATCTAATTGGAAATTCACTACCATCATCGTTTAGTAAACTGGGGCAATTTACTATTAGGGGGGATGCTGTAATCACCAATTCTTCGATAGATGCCAAAGTAAATTTAAATACCGCAGTGGGCAGTAGTTACACGGATATTGTTCTCACTAATTTCAACAACATCGATAATGCGACCTATAAAGGTTTTGTGTCTTTAATAGATTTTAATCTAGGGGATTTTGTAGGAAGTTCTACTTTAGGAAAAACAACTTTAGATTTTAATGTAGAGGGAAAAGGTTTCGTAAAGGAAAAGCTCAATACAGAGGTTATTGGACAGGTATATTATATTGATTTTAATCGATATTCGTACAAAGACCTTAAAGTTTCGGGAATTTTAAAGGATGAATTGTTCGACGGTTCATTGGTCAGTAACGACAGAAATATAAGATTTGATTTCAAAGGATTGGCAGATTTTGGAAAGGAGCGTAACAACTTTAATTTCAGGGCCAATGTTGATTATGCAGACCTAAAGACTTTAAATTTCATTAATGATAGCGTTTCTATTTTTAAGGGTAACGTAACTATGGATATTAAGGGGACAACGCTGGATAATATTGTAGGTGATATTAATTTTACACGAACAAATTATGAGAATGTCAACGATGTCTACTATTTTGATGATTTTACGATAGCGTCCTCCTTCGATGACGAGCAAGTACGAACAATTAATATTAACTCCCCTGATATTATTACTGGTTTTATGAAGGGAAAGTTTAGGGTGAACGAGCTTGGTAGATTACTGCAAAATTCCTTAGGAAGTATTTATACAAATTACCGCCCTTTTGAGATATCTAGCGGACAGGATCTATCGTTTAATTTTAAAATATATAACAAAATAGTCGACATTTTCTTTCCAGAAGTTCGCTTTGATCCAAATACGTTCATCAAAGGAAAAATAGTTGCGGACGATGGCGATTTTAAACTCAATTTTGAGTCGCCTAGTATAGAAGCATTTGGCAATGCTGCCGATAGTATTGAGGTAAAAATCGATAATAAAAATCCTTTATTTAATACGTTCGTATCGGTGGGAGAGCTAAGAACCCCATACTATAATTTCAAGGATTTTAATCTTATCAACACTACGTTAAAGGATACACTTTTTTTTAGATCAGAATTTAAAGGAGGAAGTGAACTAAACGATAGTTATAACCTCAATTTTTACCACACCTTTAATAAGAATAACAAATCCGTAATAGGCTTAAAAACTTCTGATATCAATTTTAAAGGGAATAAGTGGGTGTTGAACAAGGATAATGACACCAAGAATAAAGTGATTTTAAATCGATCATTGGACAGCATTACCATTCAGGAAATTGTAATGAATAACGAGCAACGCGAGCAGATTAGGTTACAGGGACAAATTGCGGATTCTACGTATAAAGATTTACAATTACAGTTCAAGATAGTATCGTTGAACAAGATTACGCCGGTGATAGATAGTCTTAAGCTACAAGGGGAGGTAAATGGTGATCTTAATATCCTTCAGAAAGATGGTATTTATCTTCCATCATCAAGCCTTAAAATTACAGATTTTGGGGTTAATGATACCCGTTTAGGGGATTTAGCGATTAGTATTGTAGGAAATAGAGATCTAACCGAGTTTCAGGTCAACTCACAACTGTCCGATAAGAATATTGAAAAGTTTAGTGTTTTAGGGAAAATAGAGAATAAAGAAAAAATTCCTAAAGTAAATCTGATGGCTAATTTCAGTAATTTTGATTTGGAGCCTTTTAGTCCTTTGGGGGAAGGAGTAATCGATCGTATTAGAGGTGATATCGACGGTAGTGTAACCATAACTGGGGATGTAGACAATCCAAATTTTAACGGACTTCTAACCTTGGATAATGCCGGATTGGGAATTCCTTATCTAAACGTGGACTATAGTTTTGGTATGCGCTCAAGGGTAAGGTTGTCCGATCAAACCTTTAATTTTGAAAACATTGCGCTTACCGATGTAGCAAACGGTACCAAGGCAAATTTGGATGGGACCATAAGCCATAGTTACTTTAAAGATTGGGTGCTGAATTTGAACGTCGACACCCAAAACAAGCGCTTCTTAATATTGAACACAGAATTTAGCGAAGGAGATTTGTACTATGGTACCGGTTATTTAAATGGTACCGGGCGTATTTTCGGTCCTACCACAGCCTTGAATATTAAGGTGAACGGAGAAACTGCCAAAGGAACTTCCCTTAAGATACCATTGAGCGACGTTGAAAGCGTTGGCGACTATTCCTTTATAAATTTTAGCGAGAAAAACAGTGTAGACCGTATCGCGCAGCAGAGAACCTTAAAAGAGTATCAAGGCTTGGAACTTGAATTTGATTTGGACATTACCCCGGAAGCCGAAGTTGAAATTGTAACAGATACCAAAACCGGTAGTTCGTTGAAAGGAACTGGAGTAGGTATTATACTGTTACAAATTAATACCAACGGTAAGTTTGAAATGTATGGGGATTTTGTTGTTGTTACTGGTGAATTTAACTATAAGTTTGGTGGTATAATCGATAAAAAATTTGCTGTTAAGCCCGGTGGGACGATCAATTGGGATCAAAAGCCTTTGGAAGCAGATATAAATATGGAGGCTATATACTCCATTAACGCTAACCCGGCTCCTTTGTTGGATAACCCATCTGCCACTAGAAGAATCCCAACAGACGTGGTGATTAAATTGACAGGAGAATTACAAAGTCCTAATATTGAGTTTGGAATCGACTTTCCAGGTACCAACTCTATCGTGCAGTCAGAGTTGGAATATAGATTACAGGATCCGACCGTAGAGGAAAAAAATGCCATCTTTCTTCTGGCACAAGGTACCTTTGTAAACGATCAAAGCGGTATAAACCAACAAGCAATAACCGGTAACTTAATTCAAAGTGCCTCGGGGATACTAAATTCAATTCTCGGTAGTAATAATGACAAGCTAAACGTGGGATTGTCTTATGAACAGGGTCTTTTGGATAGAAATGCGGATATCGAAACAGATGATCGGATAGGGTTAACCGTTTCTACCCAAATAAGCGATCGTGTTTTATTCAATGGGCAAGTAGGGGTTCCCATAGGGGGGTCCAGCGAGAACTTGGTCGCTGGAGATTTTGAGATTCAAGTAATTCTCAATGAAGAAGGAACGCTAAGTGCCAAATTTTTTAGTCGTCAAAGGGAAATTCAAGCCTTTTTGCCAGATCAGCAGGGTTCTACGCAAGGTGCGGGGCTTTCGTATGAAGTAGATTTCAATACCTTCAGGGAACTATTCAGGAAAATTCTTAAGAAAAATTTAGATAAGGTTAGTCCAGGGCCACAAGCTATGGAGTAACATGTACCTTAAGCTTTAAAGAAACAATGGTTATATTGCTTTTTTAATGGGTAACTCTTGTACTCGCCATACCTTTCAATGTTAGTAAATCACAGGTTTATATTAAATATGAGTTAAAATATAACAACGAAAACGTTATTGTGTAACGAATTTTAACTCCCTTGCTTTTCAATTTCTTTATTGTGCTAACTTTTAGTACTTTCGTTGGCTTAAATTTTTCAATGTCTACAAAAATCAAAAAAATAGGCGTACTTACATCCGGAGGGGATTCTCCGGGTATGAACGCAGCAATAAGATCTGTGGTTCGTACTTGCGCATATCTTAAATTAGATTGTGTTGGTATTTACAGAGGTTATCAAGGAATGATAGAAGGCGATTTCAAGCCTATGGATGCGCGTAGCGTTAATAACATTATCAACAAGGGCGGTACTATGTTGAAATCGGCTAGGTGCAAGGAGTTTATGACCCCTGAAGGTAGAAAGCGCGCTTATTCACAACTAATTACAGAAGGTATAGATGCCTTTGTAGTTATTGGCGGTGACGGCAGTTTTACCGGAGCCATGATTTTTAATCAAGAGTATAATTTTCCCGTTATCGGAATTCCCGGTACAATTGATAACGATATTTTTGGAACCACTTTCACTCTCGGATTTGATACGGCGCTGAACACGGTCGTAGAAGCAATTGATAAAATAAGGGATACGGCCAGTTCTCATAACCGTTTGTTCTTCGTAGAGGTAATGGGACGCGATGTGGGCCATATTGCGCTGAACGCCGGAGTAGGTGCCGGCGCAGAGGAAATCTTGATTCCGGAAGAAAATCTAGGTTTGGATCGTTTGTTAGAATCGCTCAAAAGGAGTAAGCAATCCGGTAAATCTTCGAGTATAGTTATTGTTGCTGAAGGCGATAAATCTGGAAAGAATGTATTTGAACTTGCTGAGTATGTGGAAGAACACCTTCCAATATACGACGTTAGGGTGTCTGTCCTTGGTCATATGCAACGTGGAGGTTCGCCGTCTTGTTACGATAGGGTGTTAGCTAGCAGAATGGGAGTAAAAGCGGTAGAGGCGCTTCTTGAAGGTAAAACAAGTTTAATGGTGGGTGTACAAGACAATAAGTTGATACTTACCCCTATCAATAAAGCAATAAAGGGGCATACTAAAATAGACAAGGAACTCATACGAGTTTCAGAAATAATGACAACATAATTTAATTCATAAAAACAAATAAAATGTCAAACTTAAAGATAGGGATTAACGGATTTGGTAGAATAGGTAGATTGGTTTTCAGGACCACAGTAAAAAGGGGTGATGTGGATGTAGTCGCTATTAACGATTTACTTGATGTGGAGCACTTAGCCTACCTTTTAAAATACGATTCTGTTCATGGGCATTTTGATGGTACTGTTGAGGTCAAGGACGGTCATCTGGTAGTTAATGGTAAAACGGTTCGCATAACAGCAGAAAGGGAGCCAAAAAACATTAAATGGGATGCTGTAGGTGCGGATACGGTTGCAGAATGTACCGGGATTTTCACCACATTGGAAACAGCACAGTATCATATAGACGGCGGTGCTAAAAAGGTAGTTATTTCAGCGCCATCTAAAGACGCTCCAATGTTTGTGATGGGTGTTAACCATAAAGAGGTAAAAGCTTCGGATTCTATTGTTTCCAATGCTTCTTGTACGACTAACTGTTTAGCGCCAATGGCAAAAGTACTTAATGACGCTTTTGGTATTGAAGAAGCGTTAATGACTACAGTTCATGCTACCACTGCAACGCAAATGACCGTAGATGGTCCTTCTAGAAAAGATTGGAGAGGTGGTAGAAGTGCCATGTTGAATATTATACCGGCATCTACTGGAGCGGCGGTTGCGGTAACAAAAGTAATTCCTGAATTAAAAGGGAAGCTTACCGGAATGGCATTCAGAGTTCCAACTGCGGACGTTTCTGTAGTAGATTTAACCGTGCGTTTGGAAAAGGAAACGTCTTACGAAGAAATCAAAAAAGCGTTCAAGGACGCTTCTGAGGGAGCATTAAAAGGTGTTTTAGGATATACCGAGGAGGCAGTTGTTTCTCAAGATTTTATTGGTGACGCAAGAACTAGTATTTTTGATGCGGGAGCCGGTATAGAACTGAATTCTAAATTCTTTAAACTAATTTGCTGGTACGATAATGAAGCAGGTTTTTCCAATAAAATGGTAGACCTAATTCAGCATGTAAATACACTATAATAAAAAGTAACGTTTTATGCGCTACTTTAAGTGGTTGATAGAATGTTTTAGATTTGCATAAATTTTCCTGAAAATGAGGCTATTTTTCCTTATTTTCAGGATTCTTTTTTAAATATACAGGTATATGATTTTAATTGTTGATAGTGGAGCTACAAAGTCTGATTGGATTGCCTTGGATAGCGAGGGGAACCAGCTTTTTTTAACACAAACCTTGGGTTTAAGCCCAGAGGTGCTCACTAAGGAAGTGATAGAAGATAGGCTGGCCAACAATTTTGAACTTTCCAAGAATAGGGAAAAGGTAAGCCATCTTTATTTTTATGGGGCCGGTTGTGGCACGGATCGGATGAAGATTTTCTTGAAAGAGATATTTAGAGACTATTTTCCGAATGCAAAGGCCGAAGTAAAAGAAGATACATATGCCGCTATTTTTGCAACAACTAAAATTGGTACCCAAGGCATTGTATGTATTTTAGGTACAGGCTCTAACTGCAGCTATTACGATGGGCACCAACTATTTCAGAAAGTTACCTCGCTCGGTTATATTCCTATGGATGACGGTAGCGGTAATTTCTTTGGGCGTAAATTAATACGTGATTATTATTTTCATAAAATGCCTCAGGATTTAGGGATAAAGTTTGCAAAAGAATACAATTTGGAGGCAGATCATATCAAAGAGAATCTTTACAAACAGCCTAACCCGAACACGTATTTGGCTACGTTTGCCCGCTTTCTTATCGAGAATAAAGAACATCCGTATTCTAAAGGGGTCATAGATAAAGGTTTTCAGCAATTTATAAACAACTATGTAATGCAATTTGAATTGGCTACTAAGGTGCCTATTAATTTCGTTGGAAGTATTGCTCATTATTTAAGGGATGAGCTAGTTACTGTATTGGAACGAAACGATTTGGTAGTCGGTGTTATTCGGCAACGTCCAATCGAAGGTTTAGTGGAGTTTCATAAAGCAAATATGTAGTGCAACATTAGTAACTCTGTTGAAACTTTGGAAGTTTGCGTTATTCAAGAAACATATGTTCCATTAAGTTGGTTTGTTTGCCGATTACAGGTTATTTTGATGCAATCATAGATATTTCAACACGAACGAACTTGGGTAGGTTGGCTACTTCAACGGTTTCTCTGGCTGGAGCAGTTTCAGTGTTAAAGTACGTTCCGTAAACTTCATTTACTTCGGAGAATTGGTGCATATCCTTAAGGAATATGGTTGATTTAACCACATCATCAAAGTTCATGTTTGCAGCGTTTAGTATTGCTTTTAAGTTCTCCATGGACTGCTTTGTTTCTTTCTTGATATCGTCTTCAATCAAGTTGCCTGTTTTTGGGTCTATTGGAATTTGTCCTGATATATATAGCGTATTACCGCTTAAAACAGCTTGGTTGTAAGGACCTATCGGTGCAGGGGCATTATCGGTATTTATGATTTTTTTCATGTTATTGTGTTTTAAGATTAATTTCTAACAGGCTGGCTCCGGTTTTCCCATTTGAGATCGCTAAGTATGGAGGCATCTATTCCAATAAAGAAAAACCATCGTTTATACTGCCCAAAAGGGGTCCAATTAAAACGCATATTAAAACTTCCTAAATTCCGCTCAAATCGAAGTTGGGTTAAGGTAAATCCTGAGTTTACAAAGTCGTATCCTGAAGACCCTCCAACTTTCCATCTAGGAGAAAGTTCAATATCCCCAGAAAACATTAATGCATGGTTTCCAAAGGTGTTTTGTCTTGAATTGTTATTATAACCTGCAGTATAGGCCAGTCTAAAATTCCAAGGAATATTTGTTGCGAATTTTGGATTTTCTATATCGCCATCGTCTTTGTTACTGCGCATCGGGTTATCGGTAAAGCTATCTGCTCTGCCAAATAAATCATCTGTTCTTCCCCCGCTTTGAGCAACATAATCAAAAGGATCTTCTTCCTCCTCTTTTTCGTCCTTGTTTTTCCCAAACATCTCACTGCTAATAGTGTAGGTAATGTTGGTTTGGGCCCTTGTTAGCCTTAGAAGGCTTCCTCCGTTATTTATGTTTAGCGTGTTTATTCGAGTTCCGTTATTATCTAGTGCATACGGATCTAAACTAGCAGAGAAGTTAATGGACATTTTATTATCTAGAATATTGGTTCCGCCATTAATGTTCAGTGGGCTTAGCCTAAGGGAATCGGATTCTAGATTGTATGCACTGGAAACGTTTAAATTGCTTAAAAGCGGCACCTTTTTCGCTTCTAATTTTGTTGAGTCTTTATCCCTCACCTTTGCTTCCAAAACGTTTGCCAAAGAAAAACTTAAGGCGTTGGATTGCCCTAATCTAGGTACTCCGTTCAAGGTTCCTTGAAATCGGGTAAATTGTACCATTTCTCCGTTTTCATCAAGGTATTGGTCATAGAATTGTTCAAAAGAAGGCGAATAACCGTAGCTAATTGAAGGTCGCATGACGTGTCTAATGGCTTGTATCTTTTTATCCTCGCCAAAGTTAAAGGTACCGTAGATTGTAGTTCCAATACTGGCGCTGAAGTTATATTGATTAAAGCGGTCAAAACCGGCAATGGTATCTATAACAACCGTATTTGTTTCTGTATCAAATCGTTGGTCAAAAGTTTCTAAGGTCCATATATCCTCGTAATTGGCGCTAGCGCTCACGCTGAAGTGTTTTGCTACCTTAAAGTTTGTGCTAATGGGAATACGGTGTCTGGCACCAACCTTCGCATTGTCGAACATTCTGCTGGTTAGGAAATCCTGGTCGTTTGTAGTTAGTCGGTTTTGGGCATTTAAGTCGTATTGAAAATTTATATTCTGAATTAGGCCTTTTTTTATTCCATCCCTCTTTGCAAAAGGAAATATTCGTTCCATACTGGTTTGCAGTGTTGGGAGGGTCATGGTAATGTTATCCGGGTTGGTTTCGGTCGCAGTTGGGGATGTCAATTGCGAGTGTGTTGCCGTTAAACTCATATTTACAGAGGGGTAAGCAGGAAATGTTTTAGAGTACGATATAGACGAGGATAAGGTATTATTCTGAGTGTTCGGCAGATTTCGTTGTTGTAAAGAGTTTCGATAGAATTCGCTACTTCCTAAATTAACGGATACCGAGAATCTTGAATTGGGGCTGGCTTTAGGGTCTTGAGAATGGCTCCATTGTATATTGTAGTTTTTGGACAGACTATAATCGCTAAATCCTTTTTGGCTACGTACCTGATTTTCGTATCGAAAATTAATGTTCCCTCTATATTTGTACCTTTTGTTATAAATGGAAGCGCTGCGTACTCCCCAACTGCCGTTAGTATAAAAATCGCCTGAAAACAAAACATCGGCATAATCTCCTAAAGGCACGTAGTATCCCATATCCTGAAGAAAATATCCAGTGTTAGGGTCATTTCCAAAAGAAGGCATCATAACTCCCGCGGCTCTTCCTACTGCAAGCGGAAAATAGGCAAAAGGCATAAAAATAGGTGTAGGCACATCTTCAATATAAATATTACTGAAGCCGGCAATTACTTTTTTCTTAGGAACAAATTTTGCTTTTTTTATTCTGATGTAGTAGTCCGGGTCTATAGTATCTTTTGCGGTAGTCAGTTTCGCCTCGCTTAAAAAATAAACAGAGTCGTTTTCTTTTTTAGTAATTTCTGCATACACTTTCATAGTATCGCTCCCAAGAGATCCTGCGGCTGCCTGTTGTTCTGTTCTAGAGTTCCAGATGATGGCTTTTTGCGTATCAAAATTAAACCGGATGGAGTCGGGAATAACTACACTGCCTCCCTGTTTAAAATAGGGTAGTTGCGTGAAGTTTCCCAAAGAATCTTTTAATCTGCCCGCATAGACCTCGTTTTTAACATAGTCCATGGTTATGACACCTGCCTTTAATTCAGTATCTTGATAGTATATTTCGGCTTCATTGTACAGATAAATCTTATTTTCTTTTTGACTTAATCTCACATAATCTTTAGCTTTATAGGTAATTTTATCAAGTAATAAAGGTTGTTTTTGGTTAAGGGTGTCATTGGATACGGAATCTAGTCCTACACTATCTTGTACTAAAGGCGCCAAAAAGAGTGGTGCAACAATGGTGTCCTGCACGGCCTTTACGGATAGTGTTACAACTTTTTCCTCTTGAGCTTTACCAGAAAATGCGCCAACAAAAAGAAAGCAGAGGAAAAGTACGTAGTGTTTATTTGATTGCAAGGCTTTATATCCTATTTTTGTAAAGGTTTGGCAATCCAATGGGACATTGGTTTCAGTTGTCAAACTTACATATATTTTTCGTTCCCCAAGTAGGGTATTACCATAATTTTAACCATAACAAGGGCTTCAAAAACCCATATGAACATGAAAATTAAATCGCTTTTGTACATTTTAGTTTCAGCGTTTTCACTGCTTCTGTTTTCTTATACACCTTTTTACGGCCAACCAACCACCACAGAGCCGTTTGTTGTGGTTTTGGATGCGGGTCATGGAGGTCATGATCCGGGAAATTTAGGGAATGGTTATTTGGAAAAAAATATTGCACTGAACATTGTGTTGAAAGTTGGTAAGTTGTTGGAAGGTAATAAGGATATTAAGGTAATGTATACGCGAAAGGATGATACCTTTATTGACCTTTTTGTTCGTGGTGAAATAGCAAATAAAGCAAACGCCGATCTTTTTGTTTCCGTACACTGTGATTCCCATACGTCTGATGCCCATGGTGCTGGAACCTTCGTTCTGGGACTCCACGCAAACAAACAAAATTTTGAAATTGCCAAAAAAGAAAACTCGGTAATTTATTTAGAAGACAATTATGAGACGCGTTATGCCGATTATGATATTAACTCTCCTGAATCCGTGATTGGGTTGACTATAATGCAAGAAGAGTTTTTGGATCAGAGTATAGCCTTGGCTAAAATGATTCAAGATAATTTTTCAGAGAAGTTAAAAAGAAACGATAGAAAGGTAAAGCAGGCAGGATTTATTGTTTTGCATCAGACTTTTATGCCAAGTGTTTTGGTAGAAACTGGCTTTCTTACGAATAAGAACGAAGGTGCTTACTTGAATTCTAAGCAGGGCCAGGAAGAAATGGGAACGGCAATTGCCAATGCGATTCTATCATATAAAGCTGCGACTAAGGCCAACACCTCACCTAATTTGGAGAATAGTAAGATCGGTGAAATTGCACAAGAACAACTAGAAAAACCAGAGATTGATATGGAGGCTTCAACTGAAATGGCAGTAAAAGCTAACGAATCCATTGGTAATCCAGATAATGAAAACCATTCTGTTAACAAGGCTAAAGAAACTCCTGTAGTATCCAATACCGAAAACAAAGTAGCGGAACAAACTACAGACACCAAAATAAAAGTACCTGTCTTAGAACAGGAGGAAATGGCTTCGATAGCATCAAAAATCACTTTCAAAGTTCAGTTAATGGCCAGTGGTAAAAATTTACCTTCTGACGATCCTTATTTTAAAGGATTAAACCGAATTTCCAAAGAGCCTTACAAAAACCTTTTTAGGTACATGTACGGAGAGACTAGATCGCACAGAGAGGCTGAAATGATGAAATCCAAGGCAACTTCCAAAGGTTTTTCAACTGCCTATCTTGTTGCCTATAGAGATGGTGTCAGAATATCTATGGCAGATGCGCTAAAGGAGTTTGCACAGCAACCGTAATTGATGTAATAATTATTTCTAATTTTATTTATAACCTAAAAATCCAATTTATTGAAACTATCTAGGGAACTAAAAACCGGAATTATAGTCATAGGAGGTATTTTGCTTTTTATCATGGGATTTAGTTATCTAAAATCCACCCCTCTTTTTGATAGCAGTAAAACCTTGTACGCGGTATATCCTAATGTTGGAGGATTACAAGCAGGAACAGTGGTATCCATAAATGGTTATGGCGTTGGTAAGGTAAATGATATTCGGTTTATAGATGCTCAAGGAAACCTGATCGTAACGTTTACCGTGAGTAGTGATTTTCAATTTTCAAAAAATAGTAGAGTAGAGCTGTACGATACCGGAATCATTGGTGGCAAAGGGTTGCAGATTACCCCAGTTTTTGATGGGACTCCTAACGTGCAATCTGGAGATACGTTAAATACGGATACAAGACCTGGACTTACCGAACTGGCGCAACAAAAACTAACCCCATTATTCAAAAAGTTTGAATCGGCTGTTACTGATGCGGATTCTGTATTGATGAATGTTAATGATGTATTGGATACTAAAACTAAAAACGATCTACGAAAAGCAATTAATGGGTTGAGCGAGCTTATGGTGAGTTTAAACGGAAGTGCTAGTACCTTGGATGTACTGCTTAAAGAAAATCAAAACAAGTTGGGCAGTTCATTGGATAATTTTGAAGTGCTTACTTCAAATTTTGCCAAACTATCCGATTCATTAAACAACGCAGGATTGGGAAGTACCATAACCAGCTTACAATCTACAGTTGCTAGCTTAAATAGCATTATGTCAAAACTCGAAACCGGCGAGGGTAGCCTTGGCAAGCTAATGAACGATAAGGCACTGTATTCTAACCTCAATAGTGCTTCAAGGGAATTGGATTTGCTTTTACAGGACTTTCGTTTGAATCCTAAACGTTATGTCAATGTTTCTGTTTTTGGAAAAAAACAAACGGAATATGCAGTTCCTGAGGATGATCCTGCAGCAACCATAGAAAACTAATTTATGCAGTATATACCAAATATTTTGTTTGCAATTATCCTAGTTCTAGGTATTGGCTTTTTTGTAAAGAATGTGGTACGTTTAAAGCGAAACATTTTCTTAGGGAAAGATGTAGAAGTACGTGATAACACTTCGCAGAGATGGACAAATATGGCTAAAATAGCCCTAGGGCAGAGCAAAATGGTGGTGCGGCCTATTGCCGGTTTGCTTCATATTGTCGTTTATTTAGGCTTTGTGATTATAAATATTGAAGTGCTGGAAATCATTATAGACGGACTTTTAGGCACACATAGGATATTTTCAGGACTGGGAGCAGTTTATAATGCACTGATAGCCTCTTTTGAAATCTTGGCGTTTTTGGTCATTATAGCCGTGGTTGTTTTTTGGATACGCAGAAACGTGATACGTCTCAAGCGATTCTTAAAACCCGAGATGGAGGGTTGGCCCAAAAAAGATGGAAATCTTATTCTTTACATTGAATTGGTCTTAATGTTCTTGTTTTTAACAATGAATGCTGCGGATTATCAATTACAACAGTTGGGATCTGAACACTATGCCCAAGCAGGGTCATTTCCTATCAGTCAGTTTATTGCAGGGGGGTTCCAAGGGTTATCCGAAGCTACCTTAATAGGGATAGAAAGAACCGCTTGGTGGTTGCACATAGTTGGTATTCTTTTCTTTTTAAATTATCTATACTACAGCAAGCATTTACACATTTTACTGGCATTTCCTAATACATACTACGGTAAGTTAACACCAAAAGGGCAGTTCCCTAATTTGGAATCGGTTACCAATGAAGTCAAGTTAATGATGGATCCTTCAGCAGACCCTTTTGCTGTTCCTGGAGATGATGTGGCCGTTCCGGAAAAGTTTGGAGCTTCGGATGTTCAGGACTTAAGTTGGGTACAATTAATGAACGCCTATACCTGTACCGAATGCGGAAGATGTACAGACGAATGTCCTGCCAATCAAACGGGCAAAAAATTATCTCCTAGAAAAATAATGATGGATACCCGCGACCGTTTGGAGCAGGTAGGCAAGAACATAGACGCCAATAATGGCGAATTTATGGACGATGGCAAGCAGCTATTGGACGATTATATATCCAGAGAGGAATTATGGGCTTGCACTTCTTGTAATGCCTGTGTTGAGGCTTGTCCGGTGAGTATTGATCCATTGTCCATTATTATGGATATGCGTCAGTTCCTAGTTATGGAACAATCTGCTGCACCAACCGATTTAAATAATATGATGGGGAATATTGAAAATAACGGAGCTCCATGGCCATTTAACCAGATGGATAGATTGAATTGGAGCAAGGAATCATAAAAATTATACTATGTCTACGGAATTGAAAGTGCCAACCATGGCAGAGTTATTTGCTGCTGGACAACAGCCCGAGGTTTTGTTCTGGGTAGGTTGTGCAGGAAGTTTTGACGATAGGGCAAAGAAGATAACAAAAGCCTTTGTGAAAATATTGAACAAGGCACAGGTTTCATTTGCCGTATTAGGTACGGAAGAAAGCTGTACAGGGGACCCTGCAAAAAGGGCTGGAAACGAATTTTTGTTCCAAATGCAGGCGGTTACCAATATTGAGGTCATGAATGCCTACGGAATCAAAAAAGTGGTAACGGCTTGCCCGCATTGTTTTAATACATTAAAAAATGAGTATCCAGGGCTTGGTGGAAATTATGATGTTGTGCACCATACCCAATTTTTAAAGGATTTATTGGATGCAGGACGTATTACTATCGAGGGTGGAGCCTTTAAGGGAAAAAGGATTACATTTCATGATCCTTGTTACTTAGGCAGGGCAAATGGTGTTTATGAAGCGCCGCGTGATTTAATCCGAAAATTAGATGCAGAACTCGTAGAGATGAAAAGCTGCAAATCACGTGGATTATGTTGTGGTGCCGGCGGTGCTCAAATGTTCAAGGAACCGGAAAAAGGTAATAAAGATGTAAACATTGAACGTACGGAGCAAGCTTTGGAAACCCAGCCTGAAATCATAGCGGCGGGGTGTCCTTTTTGTAATACGATGATGACAGACGGAGTAAAAAACAAGGAGAAAGAAGCATCTATCGCAGTGCTCGACATTGCTGAGTTAATCGCTACAGCAGAAGAACTTTAAATATACCTAAAAGATGTTAGTTGATTTTAATACGTTACCGGATACAGCCAGAATATGGATTTATCAGGCAAACAGGAGTTTTACTGCGGCCGAGCTAGAAGTTATTAAATTAGACTTAGATGCATTTATAAAGCATTGGACAGCACACGGAAAAGATCTTAAAGCAGGCTATGAGGTGCGATATAAGCGATTTTTGGTTATTGGATTGGACCAAAGTGCTCACGCTGCAACAGGATGTTCTATTGATGCTTCTGTGCATTTTATCCAACAGTTGGAAAAGAAGTATGGGGTGGAACTACTCGATAAGATGAACGTTTCTTATAAGCAAGGAGAATATGTAGCTTATAAGACCTTGTTAGAGTTCAAGGCTATGGGTAAGCAAAAAGCCATATCGAAAAACACCATTGTTTTTAATAACCTGGTTGCAACAAAAGGTGAATATAAAGAACATTGGGAAGTCCCTGCATCGGAAAGTTGGCATGCACGTTTTGTTTAAGTTAAAACGTCTTTAAATACCCTGTTTTACTAGGTTATATCGATGAAATGCAATAATTTTCGTTGTTTTAAGTTATCTCCATACATTTAAAACCCATGCGTTCATTTTTCATCTTTTTTTTCTGTTTAATAAATGTTTACTTGGTCATTGGTCAAAATCCATTGATGACAAAGGATAGTCTTTTGCAACAGCAATGGGTTGAGCACCAGTACAACAACATGTCTCTCGACCAAAGAATAGGACAGTTGTTCATGGTAAGTATTGCGTCAGACCAAAATAAAGCAGCAACTGATAGGATAAAAGATTTAATTTCCACACATGAAATTGGAGGTGTTATTTTTTCTAAAGGTGGGCCTGTAAGGCAGGCTCTATTATGCAATGATTATCAATCTGCCTCAAAACTACCATTGCTAATAGGTATGGATGCCGAATGGGGACTTTCAATGCGCTTGGACTCGACTTACGCATTTCCTTGGAATATGACTTTAGGAGCGATTTCCGATAACACAGTTGTAGAAAAGGTGGGGCGTCAAATAGGTAAGCACGCCAAACGGCTTGGGGTGCACATTAATTTTGCGCCTGACATTGATATCAATACAAATCCAAAAAATCCCATTATCGGAAATCGTTCTTTTGGTGAAAATAGAGAGAACGTTGCGGAAAAAGGTGTCGCCTTTATGAAAGGTATGGAGAGTGTTGGGGTCTTATCTAGTGGAAAGCATTTTCCGGGTCATGGCGATACTGCGGTAGATTCACATCATGCACTTCCTGTCCTAAATTTTTCAAAAGAGCGGTTGGATAGCTTGGAGTTATATCCTTTTAAAAAATTGATTGAAAATGGCTTGAGTAGTGTTATGGTCGCGCATTTAGAGGTGCCTGCCCTTGAACTTAAAAAAGGCCTACCTTCTTCTTTATCCGAGCAAATTATATCCGGGGTTTTAAAAGAAGAAATGGGATTTGAAGGACTGGTCTTCACCGATGCCTTGAATATGAAAGGAGCAACTGAGTTTGGTACTAATGGCGAGGTAGAACTGGCCGCTTTTATTGCGGGGAACGATATTTTGTTAATGCCGGAAAATGTAGCACAGGCAAAGCAAAAACTTATAAAGGCATACGAAAGAGGTAGAATTACCGAACAGCGTTTGGCTACATCTGTAAAAAAGATACTCATGGCCAAATACAAGGTAGGTTTACAAAACTATAAGCCCATTGAGATTCAAAATCTGTATAAGGATTTAAATTCAGTAGAAGATGATTTAATCTATGAAGAGGTTATAGAAAACGCTATAACGGTTGTAAAGAATGAATTCGACATTCTGGGAATAAAAAATTTACAGAATAAAAAGATAGCTTATGTAAAGTTTGGAGACTCCTCAAATGAGGATTTTGTTGAAACGCTCAAGAAATATGCAAGTATAACCGTCGTAAATGGCGGTGATATAACTACCCTTAAGAAAAAATTATCCGAATATAATTTGATAATTATCGGTCACCATAAGAGTAATGCCAGTCCTTGGAAATCATATGAGTTTTCTGCAACCGAGCTTACTTGGCTTCAAGAAATTTCTAATCTAAGGTCTTCCAATCTTGTTTTATGTGTGTTCGCGAAACCTTACGCACTCTCCAAGATTTCAACCTTCCAAAATATCGATGCTGTCGTAATGTCGTATCAGAATAGTGCCATTGCTCAGCGCAAAACCGCGGAACTACTGTTTGGAGCAATTCCATCCATAGGAACTATTCCGGTAAGCACTAATTCTGAGTTTCCATTAGGAACTGGAATAAGGTTAAAAGCCCTAAAGAGATTAGGGTATACGTATCCAGAGGGCGTAGGCATGAGTTCCACAGGATTAGCAGAAGTGGATAGACTGGTTCAAAATGGTCTCGATAGTTTGATGTTTCCAGGTGCCCAGGTACTTATATCAAGAAAGGGGAAAGTAGTGTACAACAAAAGTTTTGGTAAACCTACTTACGATTCTAAAGACAGTATTTCTAATGAATCCATATATGATTTGGCTTCCCTTACTAAAATTCTATCGACCTTGCCCATGGTCATGAAAATGGAGGAAGAAGGGAAGATTGCCTTAAACGATACATTCGAGGAGTTAGAGCCCCGTTACATTGATACCGAAATTAAAAATGTAACTGTGTTAAAGGCACTGTCCCATTATGGAAGGTTACCTGCTTGGATTCCATTTTATATCAATACTTTGGACGAGGATAGGAAACCTTCCAAACTCCTTTATAGAACAGAACCTACGATTGGGTTTTCAAATAAGGTAGCAGACAACCTTTACATTATCGATTCATACAAGGATTCTATATACGATCGCATAGGTCGCCAAGATTTAAAATCGAATCGGTACAGATATAGCGATGTACCATACTATGTGATGAAAAAATATGTAGAGGATACGTATGAAGAGCGTTTAGATACACTTTCTAATAATTTTTTATATGCGAGGTTAGGTGCTAATTATACAGGCTATAATCCCTTGGATAGATTTTCAAAAAATCAAATTGTTCCCTCAGAGGAAGATACCTATTATCGATATCAAACTGTTCAAGGATATGTACATGATATGGGTGCAGCTATGCAAGGCGGGGTAGGAGGGCATGCCGGACTTTTTAGCAATGCAAACGATGTTGCAAAAATTATGCAAATGTATCTTC